>NZ_BAAAVT010000003.1:0-232666 GCF_039534665.1 Nesterenkonia aethiopica
TGGGCTGCCGCCTGCCTGGCAGCCCACGCGAGGGCGCACCCCGGCGCCCCACGGCCGTGTCGACCTCATCGCCGCGCAGCACGCCACCCCGGGTGCCCGTGCGGGCGTGACCGTCCTCTACGAGACCAGCAGACGACGACACTGAGCCATTGCCCTGCTGCCTGATCCCGGCCTGGCCACCACAACCGCCGGGTCATCTCCGCGCGATCACGTCGTACACATGCCAGTGCTTGGGGCCCCGGCCGCTGGGACCGTCGTACTCGCGCTCGTCGAGTTGCAGCACGGTGAGTCCACTCACCCATGACTCCACGTCGTCGCGGGTGTGGAACGTCATCCCCTCCACGGCGGTCTCGCCGGTGGCCCAGGAGTCCCGGTCGCCGAAGAGCTGAGCGGCCAGGATCCCGCCAGGATGCAGCGAGGCGAGGAGGCGTTGCCACACCTCGACCAGATCGTCCTCCCGCAGGAACGGCAGACTCAGGCAGGCCAGCACTAAGTCCACGCGCGGCAGGTCGGCTGAGCACAGGTCGGCGCACACGGTGGTGAGGCCGTCACCGAGTTCCGCGTCCTCGGCACGAGTGGTGACCGTATCCACCGCAGTCTGCTCACGGTCGATCGCGGTCACGTGGAACCCCGCGCTCAGCAGGTGAAGGGTCTCGGTGCCGTCGCCGCAGCCCAGGTCCACTGCATGGTGGACATCGCCAGCTCGGCGGGCCGCGGTGGACAGGTGCGCCAGAGCATCACGAAGCAGGGGGCGGGGCGGTCGGTCGGCGGTGCGCCGATAGAAGGCGGCCCAGTCGGCGTCGTCAGTGCTCGGGGAGGTGGCCATGAGAGTCACCGTAGCGGCCGATTGGAAATCACCCTGCCCAGGAGTGATAATCTCTACTCAGAAGTTCCTCGGGTCCGCGGATCCGGGTTCTGCGCGGATGTAGCTTAATGGTAAAGCTTCGGCTTCCCAAGCCGACGACGCGGGTTCGATTCCCGTCATCCGCTCCACCACTCAGGGGTGATGCACACGATGCATCACCCCTGATCACGTTTCGGCCCCTGTGCGCATTGCCGCAGAGAGAGCGCGCCAGTAGCGTGAACGGATGGACTCCTCAGCTCTCGACGACGTCATCCAGCGGGCCGTCTGGCATGGCCTGGCGCTCGACCAGAACAGCGTCGAGATCGTCGACGCGGGTCTCGACTTCCGCGTGGCGCTCGCCCATGATGCGGCGGGAGAGCGATGGGTCCTCCGGGTGCCGCGCCGGCCGGACGTCCTGCCGCGCATGGACGAGGAGGCCCGCATCCTTGAGTTCGTGCGCCCTCATCTGAGCGTCGCCGTCCCGGCCTGGGAGGTGCACTCCGAGGAGCTGATCGCCTACCGAGCGCTGCCCGGGCACCCGGGGCTGACCCTGCGTGGCGGGGAGCCGCAGTGGCACATGGATGCTGAGTCTCATGAGTTCGCCTCCGCGCTCGGCCGACTCCTGGCCGAGCTGCACAGCATCGACCCCGAGGAGGCCCGCGCCGCTGGGCTGGAGGTCCGCAGCCCGGAGGACTCTCGGGCCCGTTGGCAGGAGGAGATCGACGTCGTCGCCTCCGAGTTCGACGTGGCTTCAGACCTGCTGGCCCGGTGGCGTACCTGGCTCGACGCCGATGAGCTCTGGCCCCAGCGTGCTGTCATGACCCACGGGGAGCTGTACCCGGCGCACATCCTGCTCGGTGAGACCGGGCAGATCACCGGCATCCTGGACTGGACCACCGCCCGGGTGGACGACCCCGGACGGGACTTCTCGTACCAGTTCTCCATCGCCGGGCAGGAGGCGTTCCAGGTCACGGTGGACGCCTACGAGGAGGCCGGCGGCACCGTGTGGCCTCAGCTGGCCGAGCACTGCCATGAGCTGTGGGCCGCGTCCCCGGTGGCCTACGGGATGTTCGCGCTCACCACGGGAGATCCGCAGCACCGGATCGCCGCCGCGGCGCTGCTGAATCCCGAGGCGACGGGCTGAGGGTCTCGTCCAGAATTCGTCGTGCCCCCGGCTCGGCGTACCTCCTCGGCGCCCCCTAGAATGGAACTGGAATTCCGTGGGAGCCCGGGCAGGCCGGGCTGAGAGGGCGAAGCCGCCGACCACTCGGACTCGATGCGGGTCATGCCGCCGTGAGGAGGAGATGTGGGCGTCACCGTCGTGGGAGCAGGAGTCGTCGGTCTGCTCTCGGCGTGGGACCTGCGCCGGCAGGGGCACCGGGTCACGGTGATCGCGCCGGACATCGCCCAGGGCGCCAGCTACGCGGCTGCCGGCATGCTCGCCCCCATCAGCGAGGTGCAGTACGGCCAGGACCGGCTCTACCCCCTCATGACCGCCTCTCGGGCGGAGTACCCCGCTTTCCTGGCCACGCTGGCCGCCGCCGTCGACGCCCCCACCGGATGGCGGGAGAACGGCACGATCCTGCTGGCCGCCGACCGGTCCGACCGCGACGCCGTCGCCCGGCTGGTGGCCGTCCAGCAGGCCCACGGCATGGAGGTGGAGCCGCTGACCTCCTCGGCGCTGCGGCGTCGCGAGCCGGGCCTCGCGCCCGGGATCTCCAAGGGGTGGGACGTCCCCAGCGACCACCAGGTGGACCCCCGGCTGCTGGCGGACTGTGCGGTGCAGGCCCTGCAGGCGCCGCTGGACGCCGCGCGGTTCCCCGACGCCGGCCCGCCCGCCGATCTCATCCAGGCCCGCGTCACCGCCGTCCACGCCGACGGGGCGGGGCGCACCGGGGTCCGGCTCACCCTCGACGACGGCACCGAACTCACCGACGACAAGATCCTCCTGGTGCCGGGGCTCGGCTACACGGACATCGCCGGACTGCCCGAGCAGACGCCCCTGGATCTGCGGCCAGTCCACGGGGACGTGCTGCGCCTGAAGGTCCGCTCCGGGCAGCTGCTGCCCGGGGAGCAGCACATCCTGGGCGCCACGGTCCGGGCCACGGTGGCCGGACGCAGCGTCTACCTGGTGCCGCGGGCCGGTGGCGGGCTCGTCGTCGGGGCCTCCTCCCGGGAGGACAGCCTGCCCGGCACCCACGCCGGCTCCGTGCAGGAGCTGCTCGACGACGCCGTCGCGGTGCTGCCGGGCGTCAAGGAGATGGAGCTGGTGGAGATCACCACCCGGGCCCGGCCGGGCACCCCGGATGACATCCCGTACCTGGGCCGCTGCGAGCAGGCGCCGGACGTCGTCATCTCCACCGGCTATTCTCGACACGGCATCCTGCTGGCGCCGCTGGCCGCCCGGCTCGCCGCGGCCCTGCTGAGCGACGACGGCGGAGCGGCCCTGAGCGAGGAGGACCGCCGGATGCTGGCCCATATGAGCCCCACCCGCTCGCTGACCGCACCACAGATGACCCCCACAGGATTGTGAGAGACATGCTCACCGTGACCATCAACGAGGAAGACGTGAAGTTCGACGACGGCGCCACCGTCGTCGACGCCGTCGCCCACACCACCGGGCGTCCGCTGAACCCGGACGGCACCCCCGCCGACGGCGGCCGGCTGGGCGTGGCGGTGGCCATCAACGCCGCCGTGGTCCCGCGCAGCGCCTGGGCGTCCACCACGCTGAGCCATGGCGAGGAGCTCGAGATCGTCACCGCAGTGCAGGGCGGGTGAACGCATGACCGCACAGACCGCACAGACTGCGCCGACCACCCCGCCGCCCCTGCAGGTGGGCGACTACACCCTGGCCAACCGGCTCATCATGGGCACCGGCGGCATCACCGACCTGGAGGCCCTGGAGCGCGCGCTCATCGCCTCCGGCACCACGCTGACCACGGTGGCGATGCGCCGCTACAGCCCGGAGACTAAGACCAGCGTGTTCGCCATGCTGGAGCGCCTCGGCATCGACGTGCTGCCCAACACGGCCGGCTGCTACACCGTGAAGGACGCCGTGCTCACCGCCGAGCTGGCCCGTGAGGCCCTGGAGACGAACCTCATCAAGATCGAGGTCATCGCCGACGAGCACACTCTCCTGCCCGATGTCATCGAGACCCTGGAGGCCACCGAGCAGCTCGCTGACCGGGGCTTCATCCCCATGGTCTACACCACCGACGACCCGGCCGCCGCGGTGCGCCTGGAGCAGGCCGGCGCGGCCGCCGTCATGCCGCTGGGCGCCCCCATCGGCACCGGCCTGGGGATCCTGAACCCGCACAACATCGAGCTCATCGCCTCCCGGGCGAACGTGCCGGTGGTGCTCGACGCCGGCGTCGGGGCCGCCTCCGAGGCCGCACTGGCCCTGGAGCTGGGCTGCGACGCCGTGCTGGTGGCCTCCGCGGTCACCCGCGCGCAGAAGCCCTCTGACATGGCCCGCGCGATGCGGCTGGCCGTGGAGTCCGGGTGGCTCTCCGCCGGGGCGGGGCGCATCCCGCGCCGTCGTCACGCCCTGGCCTCCTCCGCGATGGAAGGAAGGATCGGCACCGTTGACTGAGACACGCCGGACCCAGATCAGCGACCTCTCCCGCACCCAGCTGGAACGTTTCCAGCGGCACCTCTCGCTGACCGGCTTCGGTCCGGAGGCGCAGCTGCGGCTGCTCGACTCCCGGGTGCTGGTGATCGGCGCCGGAGGGCTCGGGGCGCCGATCCTCACCTACCTGGCCGCCGCCGGGGTGGGGACCATCGACATCGTCGACCATGACGTGGTCGACCGCTCCAACCTGCACCGGCAGGTGCTGCACTCGGAGGCCACCATCGGCCGGCCCAAGACCGAATCCGCCGCGGCGGTGATGCGCGGGCTGCACCCGGAGGTCACCGTCCACGAGCACCGCGAGCCCATCGGGCCGGACAACGCCCTGGCGCTGGTGGAGACCGCGGACATCGTGGTGGACGGCTCCGACAACTTCGCCACCCGCTACGTGGTCTCCGATGCCTGCGAGATCGCCGGGAAGCCGCTGGTCTCCGGCTCCATCCTGCGCTTCGCCGGGCAGGTCAGCCTGTTCTGGTCCGCTCCGGATGAGGCACACTGGCGGGCCGAATGGGACCAGGCCGGGCGCGGCCCCACCTACCGGGACCTCTACCCGGAGGCCCCCGACGCCGGAGAGGTCCCGACCTGTGCGGAAGCCGGGGTGCTCGGTGTGCTGCCCGGGGTCATCGGCACGCTCATGGCCACCGAGACGATCAAGTTCCTCGCCGGTGTGGGGGAGACCCTGCTGGGCCGGGTGATGACCTATGACGCGCTGACCGCCTCCTTCCGTGAGGTGCGGCTGCTGCCGGATCCGGACCGGGAGCCCGTCACCAGCATCGGCGCCGACGTCGCCGGACTGGGCGGCGGGCCGGGTGGCGCCCCGGGCGGCGCCGGGGGTGCCTGCGCGGTGGAGGAGGATCCCGCTCTGCACCCGGTGGAGGGCGAGACCGATCCCTACACCGGGCATCCCTTCGGCCCGGAGGACATCGGGATCCGTGACCTGCAGGCCGCCGTCGAGGCTGGACGCGTGGCCGGCGTGGTAGACGTCCGCGAGCCCTGGGAGTATGCCGCCGGACATGTGGACGGTGCGGTCAACGTGCCGCTGGGGGAGCTGTGGCACGGCTCGCCGGTGCCGGGCCTTGAGGAGGCCAGCGAGGACCGCCCCGTGGTGCTGTACTGCAAGATCGGCGTCCGTTCGCGGCAGGCGCTCGCGGTGCTGCGCCACCGCAATCCCGACGCCGGGCTGCGGAACCTGGTGGGCGGCTATGAGCAGGTCAAGGCTGTGGCGGAGGCGCCGAGCCGCTCTCGGTGAGGAAGCCGCGCAGCAGCGAGGCGGTTCCGTCCAGGTGCTCCCGCATGAGCTCTTCGGCGCGTACCGGATCGCCCTGCAGGATGGCGGAGACGATCCCCTGATGCTGTTCCTGGGAGTGGGCGATGTTCGTGTCCAGGAACGGGATGCGGTCCAGCAGTCCGCTGGCGGCGGCGCGGGCCTCGGCCACTGAGGCGGAGAGCATCGCCGAGCCGGAGAGCTCCGCGATCAGGCAGTGCAGGCGGGCATCCAGCGGCCGATACTGGGAAGCCTCGGCGGCTTCCACCGCGTCCAGGGCCTGCACCAGGGCGGAGCGCTGGGCGGTGCTCAGCGTGGCGGAGGCCGCCAGGGCGGCGGCGGCCGGCTCGACGACGCCCCGGAAGGTCAGCACATCATCGACGGCGGCCGCGTCCTCTGCGCCGAGGGAGGTCGCCGGAGCGGGCAGCTCCTCGGCGACGAACGTTCCCCCGTAGCGGCCCCGTCGTACCGAGAGGTAGCCGGCGGTCTGCAGCTCCGCCAGCGCGTCTCGCAGCGTGCTGCGAGAGACCCCCAGGGATTCGGCCAGCTCGCGCTCCGGCGGCAGCTTATCGCCTGGGGCGAAGGTGCCCAGTCGGATGCCGCGCAGGACTCGGGCGATGGTCTCTTCGAGCACGTTGCCGCGCCGCGCCTGACCCAGCACAGAGCCCAGCACAGGAGTGAGCGAGGCCATGGGCTCCGCGGGGGACGACGCATCCGGCATGCCATCAGCATGCCATATGGCCAGCCTCAAAGGTCTCCTCTCGGTAATTTTGCGAGCGATCTTCTCGCTGACTCTTGACACTCTGCCGTGCGGCACCTCACAGTGGTGCTGTTCAAAGGACTGAAAGCAGTCCATTGGGAGAGGGTGTCATGTCGCGAGCACCAGGATCCACGGCCCACGTGGACTACACGCACCTCGGCGAGAGCTACATGAAGCACCGACAGCTGCGTCGAGGGGCGGCCGGATGGATCCTGCTCACCGGCCTCGGCGTGGCCTATGTGATCTCCGGAGACTTCTCAGGGTGGAACATCGGCCTCTCGGTGGGAGGCTGGGGCGGGCTGCTCATCGCCTTCGTCCTCATGGGGCTGATGTACACATGCATGGTCTTCGGCCTGGCCGAGATGTCCTCCACCATTCCCACCGCCGGAGCCGGATACGGGTTCGCCCGCCGAGCCTTCGGCCCACTCGGCGGCTTCGCCACCGGCATGGCCGTGCTCATCGAGTACGCCGTCGCCCCGGCCGCCATCGCCACCTTCATCGGAGGCTATGTGGAGGCCCTCGGGCTCTTCGGCCTCACCAACTCCTGGCCCATCTACCTGGCCGCCTATCTGCTGTTCATCGGCATCCACCTCTGGGGCGTCGGCGAGGCGCTGAAGGTCATGTTCGGCATCACCCTGATCGCCGTCGTCGCGCTCGCGGCCACTGTGTTCGGCCTGCTGCCCCACGTGGAGCTCAGCAACCTCTTCGACATCGCCGCCGATGGCTCGGCCGGTTCCAGCGCGTTCCTGCCCTTCGGCATCACCGGCGTGATGGGCGCCCTGGTCTTCGGCATCTGGTTCTTCCTGGCCATCGAGGGCGTGCCGCTGGCCGCCGAGGAGACGGCCGACCCCAAGCGCGACCTGCCTCGGGGCATCATCGTGGCCATGATGGTGCTGCTGGTCTTCGGCGCCCTGATGCTGGTCCTCGTCCCCGGGGCCGCCGGCGCCGAGGCCATGGGTGACTCCGAATCGCCGCTGCCCGAGGCGCTGCGTGCCGTCCACGGGGAGGGGTCCTGGCTGGCCACGTTCGTCAACTACGCGGGGCTCGCCGGACTGGTCGCCAGCTTCTTCTCCATCGTCTACGCCTACTCACGGCAGCTCTTCGCCCTCTCCCGGGCCGGGTACCTGCCACGATTCCTCTCCCTGACCTCCGGCCGCCGGACCCCCTGGGTCGCGCTCATCGTCCCGGGCACGATCGGCTTCGTCCTGGCCGCCGCCATCGGCGACGGCGGTCTGCTGATCAACATCGCCGTCTTCGGGGCCGCGGTGTCCTATGTGCTGCTGAATCTGAGCCACATCGTGCTGCGCATCCGGGAGCCGCAGTTGGAGCGCGGCTACCGCACCCCGGGCGGTGTGGTCACCACCTCCATCGCGCTGGTGCTCGCCGTCGTCGCGCTGATCGCCACCTTCGTGGTGGATGTCCGGGCCGCCGGCATCACGGCGGGGGTGTTCCTGCTGGCCCTGGCGTACTTCTGGTTCTACAGCCGCCACCGGCTGGTGGCCGACGCCCCGGAGGAGGAGTTCGCGCTGCTGGAGAAGGAGGAGAGCCAGCTGCACTGAGACCACCGTCCCCCGTCCTGCCCGCCTGCCCGCCTGCCCGCCCACCACCCGAGGAGCTCCATGAATCCGCTGGACCTCGACCACCTGCCGGCACCGCACAACGAGCGCATGCTCAGTGCATCCCAGCTCGCTCACGAGATCACCACAGGACAGATCGACTCCGTCATCCTCGCCTTCACCGACATGCAGGGCCGCCTCCAGGGCAAGGTCATCCACGGACAGTTCTTCCTGGACTCCGTGCTGGACCATGGAGCCGAGGCCTGCAACTACCTGCTCGCCGTCGACACCGACATGAACACTGTGGACGGCTATTCGCTCACCAGCTGGGAGACCGGCTATGGGGACATGGAGTTCATCCTCGACCACGGCACCATCCGCCGGGTCCCCTACCTGGAGCGCACCGCCATCCTGCAGGTGGACCTGGCCACCACGGACGGCCGTCCGGTGCCGGTCTCCCCGCGATCGCTGCTGAAGGCCCAGCAGGAGAAGGCCGCCGCGCTGGGGCTGACCGCGCTGGCCGGCACGGAGCTGGAGTTCGTGATGTACGAGGACTCCTATGAGGACGCCTCGGCGCGGGACTATCGGGGCCTGACCCCGGCCAACCAGTACAACGTGGACTACTCCATCCTGGGATCCATGCGGGTGGAGCCGCTGCTGCGGGACATCCGCAACGCCATGTACCAGGCGGGTATGACGGTGGAGTCCGCCAAGGGGGAGTGCAACCTCGGCCAGCATGAGATCGCCTTCAAGTACGACGACGTCGTCACCACCGCGGACAACCACACCTTCTACAAGCTCTCGGCCAAGCACATGGCCTCCCAGCGGGGGCAGTCGATCACCTTCATGGCCAAGCCCAACGCGCGGGAGGGATCCAGCTGCCACATCCACATGTCCCTGCGCGGCCTCGACGGCGGCCTGGCCTTCTGGGACGCCGAGGCCGGGCGGCGCACTCCGCTCTACGACCACTTCATCGCCGGGGTGCTGGCCACCATGCGGGAGATGACGCTGTTCTACGCCCCCAACATCAACTCCTACAAGCGCTTCGCGAAGGGGTCCTTCGCCCCGACCACCATCGGGTGGGGCCTGGACAACCGCACCTGCGCGGTGCGCCTGGTCGGGGAGGGCCTCGCCGCTCGCATGGAGAACCGGGTCCCCGGCGCCGACGCCAACCCCTACCTGGCCATGGCCGCGATGCTCGCCGGAGGTCTGCACGGCGTGGAGCAGAAGCTCGCGCTGCCCGAGGCCATCGAGGGCAACGCCTATGACGCCGACGCCGACCAGGTCCCCTCCACCATGGCCGAGGCCCGTGACCTGTTCGCCGGGTCCCCGGTGGTCCGGGAGCTCTTCGGCGAGGAGGTCGTCACCCACTACACCCACTACGCCGACGTCGAGCTGGAGCAGTTCCAGGCGGCGGTCACCGACTGGGAGGTGAGGCGTGGCTTCGAACGGCACTGAGAGGCCTGCGGGCCTGGGGCCCGGGGCGGACCGTCCACGCATCGGGCTGACCACCTACTGGCAGCAGGGACGATGGGGAGTCTGGGAGGACACCGCGGCCATCGTGCCCGGCAACTACGTGCGCCGGGTCGTGGAGGCCGGCGGAACCCCGTTGCTGCTGCCGCCGGTGGGCACCGACGTCGGCGTCCTCGACGTCCTCGACGGGCTGATCGTCATCGGCGGCACCGATGTGGACCCGGCCCACTACGGGCGTCCGCCCCATCCGACCACGGTCGCCCAACCGGACCGCGACGAGCACGACCTCACCCTCACCCGGGCCGCCCTGGAGCGAGGGCTGCCGCTGTTCGCGATCTGCCGGGGACTGCAGGTGCTCAATGTGGCCCTCGGCGGCACCCTGCACCAGCACCTGCCGGACCTCGTCCCGGAGGCCGGGCCGCAGTACCAGCCGGCGCCGGGCCAGTACGGAGAGGTCGAGTTCCAAGTGGAGCCCGGCTCCCTGGCCGCCGAACTGCTCGGAGGGGCCGCGAGCTCGCCGTGCTATCACCACCAGAGCGTTGACCAGCTCGGCGGGGGCCTGCGGGTCACCGGCCGGGCCGCCGACGGGACCGTGGAGATCGTGGAGATGCCACAGGCCCCCGGCTGGGTGCTCGGCGTGCAGTTCCACCCGGAGGAGAACCCGCAGGACCTCCGACTCTTCGAAGGATTCATCGACGCCGTGCGCCAGGAGGCCGCCGTATGACCGTCCATGCTGTGATCAATCCCGCCACCGGTGAGGTGGTGAGCGAGATCGAGCTCGCCGAGCAGGAGCAGACCGACGCTGCCATCGCCGCAGCGGCCGCCGCATTTCCCGCCTGGCGGGACGTCGCCCCGGCGGACCGGGCTCGGCTGCTGCGCCGCTTCGCGCGGCTCGTCGACGACGACCTCGAGAACCTGGCCGCCCTGGAGGTCGCCAACAGCGGGCACACCCTCACCAACGCCCGGTGGGAGGCCGGCAACGTCCGGGACGTGCTGGAGTACTACGCGGCCGCCCCGGAGCGGAACTTCGGACGCCAGATCCCCGTCGCCGGCGGGGTGGACATCACCTTCCGGGAGCCGCTGGGAGTGGTGGGGGTCATCGTGCCCTGGAACTTCCCCATGCCGATCGCCGGCTGGGGTCTCGCCCCCGCCCTGGCGGCCGGGAACACCGTGGTCCTCAAGCCCGCCGAGCTGACGCCGCTGACCGCGATCCGGCTCGGCGAGCTCGCCCTGGAGGCGGGCATCCCGGAGGGGGTGCTCACCGTGCTGCCGGGTCGGGGCGCCGTCGTCGGGGAGCGCTTCGTGACCCACCCGCAGGTGAAGAAGGTGGTGTTCACCGGCTCCACCGCGGTGGGGAAGCGGATCATGGCCGGCTGCGCCGAGCAGCTGACTCGGGTGACCCTGGAGCTGGGCGGCAAGAGCGCGAACATCGTCTTCGCCGACGCCGACGTTCAGGAGGCGGCCGCCCGCGCACCGGGGGGAGTCTTCGACAATGCGGGCCAGGACTGCTGCGCCCGCTCCAGGATCCTGGTCCAGCGCCGCGTGCTGGACCGGTTCCTGGAGCTGCTGGAGCCCGCAGTCCGGGACGTCCGGGTGGGGGACCCCCGCCGCGAGGACACGGTGATGGGCCCGCTGATCTCCGCGGCGCATCGGGACCGGGTGGCCGGGTTCCTGCAGACCTCCGACGGCTCCGCCCGCGCCGATATCCTCGTCCAGGGCGAGGCGCCGAGCGGCCCGGGACACTGGTTCCCGCCCACGGTGGTCATGCCCCGGGATCCACACGACCGTCTCCTCACTGAGGAGGTCTTCGGCCCGGTGGTCGCCGTCGTGCCCTTCGAGGACGAGGCCGAGGCGATCCGCATCGCCAACGACACCGACTACGGGCTCTCCGGCTCCATCTGGACCCGCGACGTCGGCCGCGCCCTGCGGGTGTCCCGGGCCGTGGAGGCCGGGAACCTCTCGGTGAACTCCCATGCCTCGGTGCGGTATTCCACCCCCTTCGGAGGGTTCAAGGCCTCCGGGATCGGCCGTGAGCTGGGCCCGGACGCCCTGGAGTCATTCACCGAGGTGAAGAACGTCTTCATCGCGACAGAGGAGCAGTCATGACACAGACGCAGGAGCAGGCCCCCTACGGTGGGCTGGTCACCAACAGGCTCGCGGGCCGGGTCGCCACCGTCACCGGCGGGGCCTCCGGCATCGGGCTGGCCGCCGTGCGGCGCCTGGCCCATGAGGGTGCGACCGTCGTCATCGCCGACGTCTGCGATCCGGCTCAGGGCGAGCAGATCGCCAAGGAGGTGGGCGGGCTGTTCCTGCCCACCGACGTCACCGACGAACAGCAGGTCACCACGCTGTTCGCGACGGCGCAGGAACGCTTCGGGGCTGTGGACATCGCCTTCAACAATGTGGGCATCTCACCGCCGGAGGACGGCTCCATTCTGGAGACCGGCATCGATGCCTGGCGGAAGGTCCAGGAGGTCAACCTGACCAGCGTCTTCCACTGCTGCAAGCAGGTCATCCCCTACATGCAGGCCCAGGGGAGGGGATCGATCATCAACACGGCCTCCTTCGTGGCGGTGATGGGGGCGGCCACCAGCCAGATCAGCTACTCGGCCTCCAAGGGCGGGGTGCTCTCCATGAGTCGGGAACTGGGCGTGGAGTTCGCCCGCCAAGGGATCCGAGTCAATGCGCTGTGCCCCGGACCGGTGAACACCCCGCTGCTGCAGAAGCTCTTCGCCGAGGACCCGGAGCGGGCTGCCCGCCGCCTGGTGCACGTGCCCGTGGGACGCTTCGCCGAGCCGGACGAGCTGGCGGCGGCCGTCGCCTTCCTGGCCTCCGACGACGCCTCCTTCATCACCGCCAGCGAATTCCTCGTCGACGGCGGGATCTCAGGGGCCTATGTGACGCCGCTGTGATTGGGTACAGTCAGTTCGAAGGGGGAACTGATGAGTGCTGATGCTGAGAACGTGATGCCGCGCCGCTTCGCCGCTATCGCCGCCGCCCTGGGGCTGACCGCCGTGTTCGGCGGGTCTGCCGCCGTCGTCTCCCAGCAGGAGGGTCCCGACGCCGTCACGGCCTCACTGAGCCCGGAGAAGCAGGCGCTGCTGGACACCGACGACGACCTCTTCGTGACGGTGGACCTTGCCTCCAGCCAGATCACCGACGTCACCGTCCCGGAGGTCCCCGGTGCTCCCGGGACGCTGAGCGCCCAGGAGCGGGAGCTGCTGAACTCAGGCACCCCCACGATCGTCACGATGGACGTGGACACCGGGGAGATCATCTCCGTCCGAGCGGCCTGACATGCGTGAGGAGCGGATCGTCGTCAACGGCGTGACGCTCGCCTGCGAGATCCATGGGGATCCTGACGACCCCATGCTGCTGCTGTTGCACGGTGCGGGACAGTGCCTCGTGGCATGGCTTGACGGCCTGGTCCGCCGCTTCGTCGATGCGGGTCGCTGCGTGGTCCGCGTGGACAGCCGCGACGCTGGTCGGTCCACCACGAGCCCAGCCGGGGAGCCTGGCTATGGAATGACCGATGCCGTGGAGGACGTCAGCGCGCTGCTCGACGCGCTCGAGACGCCGCGGGCGCACCTCGTCGGAGTCTCCGGCGGGGCCGCGGTGGCCCAGGTGGTGGCCCTGGATCATCCGGGGCAGGTCGCCACGCTGACGCTCATGGCCGGGACCCCTGGCGGACCGGGTCATGAGGCCGGTGATCTGCCCCCGATGACCGAGGAGCTGCGCGCGTGGTTCTCCGCCGCCGGTGACGCCCCGCCGCCTGACTGGTCTGACCGCGAAGCCGCCGTCGACCGCCTGGTCGAGGAGGAGCGGCCGTTCGCCGCGGCCTCCCGTCCCTTCGACGAGGTGCAGGCGCGGCAGATCGCCGAGAAGACCGTGGATCGTGCCGTCGATCTCGAGGCCATGATGACGAATCCGTTCCTCGTCTCAGCCGGAGAGCCCTGGCGCCATCGCCTGGCGGAGATCACCGCGCCCACTCTGGTCCTCCACGGGGAGGAGGACCCGCTGCTGCCCCTCGGGCACGGCCGCGCGCTCGCCGCGGAGATCCCGGGAGCCCGACTGATCGAGGTGACGGGCATGGGTCATGAGATCGTGCCGCGCCACCAGTGGGATCGGATCGTCCCGGAGATCGTCGCGCACACCGAGGCGCCCACCGGTCACCGGTAGGCGCGCTCGTAGGGCGCCGGCTTGTACGGCATGTCGTAGCGCAGCGCCTCGGCCGCCCGGATGGGGAAGTTGGGGTCGCGCAGGGACTCGCGGCCCACCAGCACCACGTCGGACTGGCCCAGTGCCACGATCTGCTCGGCCTGGAAGGGGTCGTCGATCATCCCGACCGCGGCCACCGGAAGCCCCGTGGACTCCTTGATGGACGTCGCGAACGGCAACTGGTACCCCGGGCCCACAGGGATCTCGGCCGGGACGTTCCCGCCGGAGGACACCGAGATCATGTCCACCCCGTGCTCGCCCAGCCAGGAGGACACGGCCTCCGTCTGCGGGAGGTCCCAGCCGCCCTGGACCCAGTCGGTGGCGGAGAGCCGCACGATCATCGGCACCTGCTCGCCCACCTCGGCGCGGACGGCGTCCACCACCTCCAGCAGCAGCCGGGCCCGGTTCTCCAGGGAACCGCCGTAGGCGTCGGTGCGCCCATTGGACAGCGGGGAGAGGAACTCGTGGAGCAGGTAGCCGTGCGCCCCGTGGATCTCCAAGACGTCGAAGCCGGCGTTCACGGCGCGGCGGGCGGCCGCGATGAAGGCGACGACGACGTCGGCGATCCCCTCCGCCGTCAGCTCGGTGGGCACCGCCAGGCCGTCATAGGCCCTCGGCGAGGGACCGACCGGCTGCCAGCCGCCGCGCTCGGCCGGCACATTGCCCTCGGGGTGGTCGCCCCAGGCCCGCCAGGTGGAGGCCTTGCGGCCCGCATGCGCCAACTGGATGGCCGCGGCCGCGCCCTGTGAGTGGATCATCGCGGTCAGACGCCGGAAGGCCTGGGCCTGCTCGTCGTTCCACAGCCCCAGGTCCTCCGGGCTGATGCGCCCCTCCGGGGACACGCCGGTGGCTTCCACGGTGACCAGGCCGGCGCCGCCGCGGGCCAGGGAGCCCAGGTGCATCAGGTGCCAGTCGGTGGGGATGCCGTCCTGGGCGTCCACCGCGTACTGGCACATCGGCGGAATCCAGATGCGGTTGCGGATCTCGAGTCCGCGCAGCGTGAGGGGGTCGAAGAGTGCGCGCGTCATGGCGGTCCTTCCTGCGAAGCCAGATTTGTACGAGAGTCCTCGTACTACGACAGGTACCATACAACTGCAGGGCCGCTGAGGGAACCATGACGTCATCAACGTGAGGGAGGGCACCCATGCGCACGCTGGAACATCCCGGAGTCGAGGAGCTGACCCTCGACGCCGTCCTCTCCGCGCTGGCCGATCCGGTCCGGCGCATCATCGTCGCTCAGCTTGACGTCGGCCACGAGGACCAGGCGTGCATCGCCTTCGATCTGCCGGTGTCCAAGTCCACGTCCACGCATCACTTCCGGGTGCTGCGCGAGGCCGGGATCATCCGGCAGCGCTACGCCGGCACCGCCATCCGCAGCTCCCTGCGCCGTGAGGATCTGGACGCCCGCTTCCCCGGGCTCCTCGACGCGGTGCTGCGCGGGTGACCCGCTGGTCGGGCTCAGATCGTGTCGTGTGATGTGATCTCGTATGAGGTGTGGCCGTGATCGGCGCGGCGGTTCCGTGGGCTGGAGGATCAGGGCTCAGGCAGGCCTGCTGAGCCTCAGGTGGAGCAACGGGTACGGCCGACCGGCTTCGTCGGTCTCGCTGCGACCGACGACCTCGAATCCACGGTGAGCATAGAATCCCGCGGCCGAGGCGTTCTGCTCGTTCACATCAACCGTGGTGACGGCGTGATCCTTGATCGCATGGGCGAGCAGCGCGGTGCCGATTCCACTGTCACGGTGGGTCGCATCGACGAACAGCATCTCCAGCGTTCCGTCGAGTACGCCTGAGAATCCCACCGGTCGACCATCGCGTTCTGCGACTGCGAGCACGACTGCCGGAAAGTAGTCGGACTGCAGTCTGGTCTCGATCTCATCCCGATCCGCTTCGGCAAGGAAGTCGTGGGTCGCGTCCACAGCGCCCCGCCAGATCGCAGCGAGCGTCGGATACTCTGCAGCTCCGATCGAGGGCCGAATGCTCACAACGGGCACGGCAGGTCCATTTCGCGAAGGCATCAGTCCATCCTCCCAGAGGGCACGATGACGGCGGCACCGTCCATGAAATTCAGCACTGCGGAGACGCTCAACAGCGCGCCCGCAGTCGAGCTGATGATGAGCGGTGCAGTGTCGTTGTCCATCATGGGCCTCCGAGCAGTGGGGTGGGTATCCTGGTGCCATGCTCAGGCAGCAGCGATTTCGGAGCCCCCGGCCGGTTGATGGCCGCGGGGCAGTCGATGCGCGCTTGGCACGCTGAAGGTCTCCGCAGGTACGGCCGGGGGAAGTCTCTTATCCCTCACCACCCTGCACACACTCTGGAGACCCCTCATGTCGCCTGCCGACCATCTGACTTCTGACCAGCTCTGCCGTGCCCTGAACCTGCGCGACCTCACCGATCCCACCCAGGGCGGACACGCCATCCAGGTCCTTCTGGATGCCGTCGTGGGGCGATTGCGTTCCGCATGGCACTGTACCGTCCGCACCGTACGCCACTCTCCGATCGTCGCAGTGCGCGAGAACTACGACCGCCTCGGCTATGACTCCGACGACGTCACCCGCGCGCGCCGGTACACGCGCTACATCAGTCCGACGGTGATGCTCCGCAGCCATACCAGCGCTGAGCTGCCGAGCGCCCTCGAACGCTATGTGGGGCGATACGACGTCGACGAGCTGATCGTCGCCCCCGGCCTCGTGTACCGGCGCGACGCCGTCGATCGGAGCCATGTGGGCGAGCCGCATCAGGTGGACCTCTGGCGCATCCGCAGCACTCCGGAGACCGGCGACGAGGACATGCTCACGATGATCAGCTGCCTGGTCGAGACGGTGCTTCCGGGCGCGGAGTGGACGATGATCGATGTCACGCACCCCTACACGGTGGGCGGCCGACAGATCGACGTGCTCCACGAGGGGGAGTGGCTCGAGCTTGCCGAGTGTGGGCGCATCCATCCCGACGTGCTGCGAGGGTCTGGGCTCGACCCGGAGCGGTGGTCCGGTGCGACATCTCCGTGGTTCTGTCGGCCGACGAGGACGAGGAGACGCTCGGCGACACCGTCCGCACCGCTCTGGGCGACGACGCCGGCGTCGTCGAGTCCCTCGAGGTGCTCAGTCGGACCGCGCATGAGGACCTGCCCGAGGCCGCGCGTTCGCGGCTGGGCACGCAGGAAGGGCAGGTCAATCTCCTGCTGCGGATCGTGCTGCGACCCCTCGATCGCACACTCACCTCGGACGAGGCCAATGTCATCCGCAACACGATCTACACGGCAGTGCATCAGGGGCCGGTGCTGGAGCTGATCTGAGATGGCTCGCGCCGGTCATCCCCGCGCGCGGCTGATCCGCTGGCGCAGTCCGCTGACCCGTACCACCGGCTCCAGCTCACGCTCGGCTCCCTGCAGCGGCCATGAGGTCCAGGGTGTGGTCGCCGCCGAGAGCTCCGCCCAGATCACGCCACGTTCGTGATGCTCGCGCACCAGCGCGGTGAAGCGCCCACTGGCCTGCGCCTCGGCCGAGTCTGCGGCGTGGGAGCCGGTGCGTCGCCGGGCCAGCACCGCCAGGTCCCGCAGCTCGGCGGCCTCACCGGCGCTCAGATGCGGGTGCTCCACCGGCCGCCGTCGGGCCGGGGCGGGACGGGCGTAGGCCGGGAACAGGGCGGCGACGTCGGCGGCGACCTCGCCCTCATGGCGGGCGGCGAACTGGCGCATCCGCTCGGCGCTGACCTCGCACGGCTCGGCCAGCAGACGCATCGGCCACCCTGCGCCCTTCGCCGCGGCCGCCAGCTGGGCCAGGGACGCCGCCTGCCGCTTCTGCTCGGCCGATCGGGCCGGCGCCGCCGCATAGCCTCGGTAGGCCTCCAGCAGGGCGTCCCGGGCGGCATCGGGCAGGGTCTCCTCCATGCTTCGACCCTAACAGCGGGCCTCAGCGAGCCGGTGCCCGGTATTC
The DNA here is from genome assembly GCF_039534665.1 of Nesterenkonia aethiopica. Lineage (NCBI taxonomy): Bacteria > Bacillati > Actinomycetota > Actinomycetes > Micrococcales > Micrococcaceae > Nesterenkonia > Nesterenkonia aethiopica. The sequence goes on from NZ_BAAAVT010000003.1 coordinate 17,678, forward strand.
AGGCTCCATCCACCGTTCTTTGCTAGCGTCATGGCCATGCGGATTCCTCAGGAGCAGCCCTTCGTCCCGGTCATCACCGGCGGCGACGTGGGCACCTACTCCCTGGCGCGCGAGTTCCACGAGGCCTACGGCGCGATCTCGGCGGTGATCCCCACCGCGGTCAACCGCAACCTCAAGCACTCCCGCATCCTGGAGGCCTTCCCCGCGGGCCCGATGACCACTCCTGAGCCGGTCATCGCCACGCTCAAGGAGGTCGCCGCCCTCCTCACCGACGACGGCGCCCATCGGCGTCCGCTGCTGCTGCTGGCCAACTACGACCACCTGGTCCGCTTCGCCGTCGACCACCGGGACGAGCTGGAGGAGGTCGGCTACACGATCCCCTACCCCTCGGCGCAGCTGCTGGACCGGGTGGCGCTGAAGGAGAACTTCTACGCCCTGTGCCGGGAGCTCGGCGTCCCCTACCCGAAGACCGCCGTCTACGACTGTGCCGCCCACACCGACGAGCGCGCGGAGGCGTTCGTCGCCGAAGAGGTGGCGGGCGCCGGTGTGGCCTACCCGTTGGTGCTCAAGGCCGGCGACGGGGGCGCCTGGGCGGACATCAGCTTCACCGGTCGCCGCAAGGTCCACTACGTGGACGACGCCGAGGAGCTCACCAGCGTGCTGGTCCGGGCCTCCGAGGCCGGCTACACCGGGTCGCTCATCGCCCAGGAGCACATCCCCGGCGCCGACTCTCAGCTGCGGCTGGCCACCTACTTCTGCGACCAGAACGGCCGGGTGCGGCTCACCGCCTACGGGGAGGTCGTCGTCGAGGACCACGCTCCCGGGCTCGAAGGCAACTCCCCGGCGGTGCTCACCTCCCGGGACGAGGCCGTGGAGAAGCAGGGCGCGGCGCTGCTGCGTGCCATCGGCTGGCGCGGCTTCGCCATGTTCGACATCAAGGTGGACCCCCGCGACGGCGTCGCGAAGTTCTTCGAGCTCAACCCCCGGCTGGGCCGCAATCACCACTACCTGACCGCCTCCGGGGTGAATCCGGCGCGGCTCTACGTGGAGGAGCATCTCCACGGCGGGCTGGGCGGCCCCGACCACCAGGTGGCCAAGCAGCCGGCCCTGCACACCACCCTGCCGCTGCCGCTGGTGAAGAAGCACGCCAACGCCGAGCAGCGCCGCCGGATCGCGGAGCTGGCGGAGCAGGGACGCATCGTCAACCCGTTCCTCCATGAGGCCGACGGCGACCTCCGCCGGATCCTCTACCAGCGGGCCGTCCAGGCCAAGGCCTTCCGCACCTACCGGCAGTACCCGCCGCCCGCCGGGGGCGACCTCCGCAAGTCAGCCCAACTGCGGTAGTTTAGGGTCCATGAGTGCATACCTGGCGGTCATCGGTGAGTGCTTGGTGGATGTGGTCCATTCGGAGACCTCGGAACCGAAGGCCCATGTCGGCGGCAGCCCCTTCAACGTCGCCGTCGGCCTGGCCCGGCTCGAGCACGACGTCGTGTTCGCCGGGCGGCACGGAGAGGACGAATACGGGCGCATGATCGCCCGCAGCCTCCGCGCGCAGGGCATCACCGCCCTGCTGGAGCCGGACGCCAGTCCCACCTCGGTGGCGAAGGCCACCCTGGACCCCACCGGGCAGGCCAGCTACGAATTCACCCTGGACTGGACGCTGCCCTCGGCCGCGCAGCTGGAGGAGGCGTTCTGCGCCCTGGCCCGGGAGGCCGAGCCGGACGCCGAGCCCGCCCTGGACCTGCTGCACACCGGCTCCATCGGCGCGATGATGCAGCCCGGTGCGGAGACCGTCAAGGGCCTGCTGCACCGCGCCCGCGAGGTCGCCACCATCAGCTACGACCCCAACTATCGGCCCTCCATCATCCCCAACCGGGAGGAGGCCCGGGACCAGGCCGACGAGTTCATCTCCCTGGCCGACGTCGTCCAGGCCTCCACCGATGACATCGACCTGCTCTACCCGGAGCGCCCCTACGAGGAGACGATGCAGGCCTGGCTGGACCTGGGCCCCGGCGTCGTCGTCATCACCCGGGGAGCCTCCGGGGCCATGGGCCTGGCCCGCTCCGGGTTCGTGGACCAGCCGGCGTTCTCCATCGAAGTGGCCGACACGGTCGGCGCCGGGGACTCCTTCATGGCCGCCACGCTGTCCACGCTGCGCGGACTGGGCCTGCTCGGCGCCTCCCGCAGGTCCGCCCTGCAGGACATCAGCCAGGAGCAGCTCACCCGTGTGCTGTCCACCGCCGCGCGCGCGGCGTCCATCACCTCCTCGCGGTTCGGCGCCCAGCCCCCGACGGCGGTGGAGCTGGCCGCCGCGCTCGAAGAGGGTGCCGGGACTGCGTAGCGCGCCGGTGACCACGCTGGAGCGGACCCGGCTGATCGCCAGCGACATCGACGGCACCATCCTCAGCTACGCCTCCGCGCAGACCGGAGTGGTCACCGAACGCACCGTGGCGGCCTTCCGCGCCGCCCGGGCCGCCGGGGTGCGTGTGGTGCTGGTGACCGGCCGTCCCGTGCGCTGGCTCAAGCCCGTGGCCGACGCGCTCGGCGGCATCGGCCCGGTGATCTGCTCGAACGGGGCGGTGGTCTATGACCTCGCTGAGGACCGGCTGCTGCGCCAGGACCCCATCGATCAGGACATCGTGTTCACCGTGCAGGAGCAGGTCCGGCAGATCGACCCGGAGGCCAGCTTCGCCGCGGAGACCCTGCAGAAGGTCCACGCCGAACCGCCCTTCCTGGTGGACTCCCTGTTCTTCGAGGAGGACCGTCGGCGGGCCGCCGGCGTCACCGACGACATGCTCAGCCTCGGGCCTCTGGAGGAGACCCTCTCCGCGGACAGGCCCGAAGCCGGAGAAGGCTCCGGCGTGGTGAAGCTGCTGGCCAAGACCACCGTCATGGACGCCGACGCCTTCCTGGAGGCGGTCCGGGCGAAGGCCGGCGCGCTGGTCACGGTCACCCATTCGGCCCCCGGGGTCAGCCTGCTGGAGCTCTCCGCGAAGGGCGTGGACAAGGCGGCCGCGCTGCGGCGCTTCGCCGCCGCCGAAGGCATCACCCGAGACCAGGTCATCGCCTTCGGGGACATGCCCAATGACATCGAGATGCTGCAGTGGGCCGGCACCTCCTGGGCTGTCGGCTCGGCTCACCCCATGGCGCGCTCAGCGGCCCAGCACCTGACCGCCGACTGCGACGAGGACGGCGTCGCGCAGGTGCTGGAGGACCTGCTCGACGGCGGAGACGGTGTCCTGTGCGGTACCTCCTGAACACCGAGCCCGGCCCCCTGCAGGGACGCGTCCTCGCCTTCGCACACCGCGGAGCCGACCCGACGCGGGAGAACACCATGGGCGCCTTCCGGCGGGCCGTGGCGCTCGGCTACCGCTATCTGGAGATCGACGTCCGCACCGCCGCCTGCGGCACCCTGGTGGTCTTCCACGACGAGTCCCTCGACCGCGTCACCGACGGCACCGGGAAGCTCCGCGAGAAGACCTGGGACGAGCTCTCCCGCCTGCGCGTGGGACCCGCCGGCCGCGCCGGAGACGCCGACGCCCGGCTGGTCCGTTTCGAGGACCTGCTCACCGCATGGGACGACGTCCACCTCAACGTGGACCTCAAGGACGCGGAGTCGGTCGCCGAGTTCGTGCGGATCGTGGAGGAGCACCAGGCCCACGACCGGGTGTTGGTGGCCAGCTTCCACGACGCCCGACGACGGCGCACCGTCCAGCGGTTCACCCGCCCGGTGGCCTCCTCCGCCGGGTGGGCCTCCACCGCCCTGTTCGTCTTCCTCGGTCCGCTGGGGCTCACCCGGGCGCTCGCCGGCCGCGCCGCCGACGTCGACTGCCTCCAGGTGCCCGTGAAGCAGGGACCCGTCCGCGTGGTCACCCCAGGCTTCCTGCGTCGCTGCCATCGGGCCGGGCTGCAGGTGCACGTGTGGGTGGTGGACGACCCGGTGGAGATGCACCGACTCCTCGACATGGGCGTGGACGGTCTGATGACTGACGACGCCGAGGCGCTGGCCGCCGTCATGCGGGAACGGTCGCTCTGGCCCCAGCGCGGGGCGGAGACGCCAGAGGACGCCGCGGAGGACGCTGAGGATGCTGTGGAGGACGCGGGGGAGGCCGGAGATGTCGGCGGCCCGTGACGACACGCTGCCCGACCCCTGGCACGTCCGTCTCGGTCAGGGGCTGACCCAGCGCCCGTGGATCATCGACGGCGGCCTCATCGCGCTGCCGCTGACGCTGCTGTCCGTGCTCTCGGCGGCCCAGAACCAGGGGTACACGTTCTTCGGCGGCCCCGCCCCTTGGGGGCTGGTCTTCGCGCTGGACCTGCTGACCATCCTGCCGCTGACGGTGCGCCGGATGAGGCCTGCCTGGGCCGCCGGGCTGATCGCCCTCGGGGCGCTGGGGCAGATCCTCACCCTGGTGGGCCCCGGCTTCAGCGCCTTCACCGTGCCGTTCGTGCTGTACTCGGTGGCCAAGTTCGGCAGCCGCCGGGCCTCACGGCTCTACCTGGGAGTGGCGCTGGCCGGGGCGGTCCTGCTGGGGCTCTACGCGCTCGTCCAGCAGCTCCTGGTGCTCCCGGCCTACGCGATCCGCCTGGAGACCCTCTTCGTGGTGCTGCTGATGACCGGCTTCGCCGCCGCCGTCGCCATGGTGGCCTGGCTGCTGGGCGACCTGGCGGGGCGCCGTCGTCGGGAGATCGCCGCCATCACCGAGCGCAACGAGCTGCTGGAGCGCGAACGCGACCACGAGACCCGGCTGGCCGCGGACGCCGAACGGATGCGCATCGCCCGGGAGATGCACGACGTCGTCAGCCACTCGATGTCCGTGATGATCGCCCAGGCCGACGGCGGACGCTACGTGGTGGCCCAGGACCCGCAGGCCGCCGCCGGCGCCTTCGAGACCATCGGGCGCACCGGCCGGGAGGCGCTGACCGAGATGCGCCGCATGCTGGGAGTGCTGCGCGAGGAGCGCGAATCCCTGCTGGTGCAGCCGGCCCCGGGGCTGGAGGACCTGGAGCGGATGATCGCTGACGTCCGCGCCGCCGGCCTGGAGGTGACGTTCACCGACCGCGTGGCCGAGGCCCTGCCCGGCGGGCCCCCGCTCGCCGAGGGGGCCGCGCTGGCGGTGCACCGGATCGTCCAGGAGGCCCTGACGAACACCCTGAAGCACGGCGGGCCCGGCGCCACCGCCGAGGTCACGCTCTCCGCCGAGGACGGCTGGCTGGTCATCGAGGTGCGCGACACCGGCCGGGGCGCCCGGGCCGAGGGTGACGGCGCCGGCTCCGGACTGCTGGGGATGGCCGAACGGGCCCGTCTCCACGGCGGAGACGTCCAGACGCGCGCACACGCCGGCGGGTTCGACGTCGTCGCCCGCATCCCGCTCACCACCGAGAAGGAGTCCTGATGTCCACCACCGGTGTCCTGCTGGCCGACGACCAGGCGCTGCTCCGCGCCGGGTTCGCCATGGTCATCGACTCCCAGCCCGACATGCACGTGGTCGCTCAGGCCGGCGACGGCCAGCAGGCTCTCGACGCCGTCGCCGCGCACGCCCCCGACGTCGTCCTCATGGACATCCGCATGCCGGTGCTCGACGGCCTGGAGGCGACCCGCCGCCTCACCTCCGCCGGGGAGCAGGCGCCCAAGATCATCGTGCTCACCACTTTCGACACCGACGAGTACGCCGTGGAGGCGCTGCGGGCCGGGGCCTCCGGGTTCCTGCTCAAGGACGTCCAGCCGGAGATCCTGCTGGACTCCATCCGCACCGTGACCACCGGGGGAGCGGTCATCGCGCCCACCACCACCCGGCGGCTGCTGGAGACCACCCTGCTGGGCTCCCGACGGCGGCAGCCCACCGCCGCCCAGCAGGCCAAGCTCGAGTCGCTGACCGCCCGGGAGGCCGAGATCCTCCAGGAGATGGCCACCGGCGACTCCAATGCGGAGATCGCCCGCCGCCTGTTCCTCTCCGAGGCCACCGTGAAGACCCATGTGGGGCATGTGCTGACCAAGCTGGAGGTCCGGGACCGGGTGCAGGCGGTGGTCTTCGCCTACGACTCCGGGCTGGTGGGCCACTGATCTCTCATCCTGCAGGATGAGGCCGAGACCATCCTCTGCTCCGATGTGGGCTGACCTGGGGCGACCGTACCGTGGATCCCATGACGCACACATCTGCCGTCGCCGTGAAGGCGACCGACCTGATCAAGACCTACGGCACGGGGGACGCCGCCGTCCGGCCGCTGAAGCGCCTCAGCCTGGAGATCCCCGCCGCCCGATTCACCGCCGTGATGGGCCCGTCCGGCTCCGGGAAGTCCACCCTGATGCACGTGCTGGCCGGACTCGACGCCCCCGACGGCGGCAGTGTGATCGTCGGCGACGTGGAGCTCACCGGGCTGGACGACCGGCGACTGACCCGTGTGCGCCGGGAGCGCATCGGATTCATCTTCCAGGCCTACAACCTGGTTCCCTCGATGACCGCCGAGGAGAACATCCTGCTGCCCTCCCGCCTGAGGCGCACCAGTGTGGACCGGTCCTTCGTGGGGGTGGTGGTCGAGCGACTGGGTCTGACCGGGCGACTCCACCACCGGCCCTTCGAGCTCTCCGGCGGCCAGCAGCAGCGCGTGGCCGTGGCCCGCGCGCTGGTCTCCCGCCCGGACGTGATCTTCGCCGACGAGCCCACCGGCAACCTGGACCAGGCCGCCGGGGCGGAGGTGCTGGACCTGCTGCGCGCCGCCGTCGACGAGTTCGGCCAGACCGTCATCATGGTCACCCACGACGCCGGCGCCGCCGCACGCGCCGACCGGACCGTCCTGCTGGCTGACGGCCGGCTGGTGGACACCCTGGAGGCGCCCACCGCCGAGCAGCTGGCCGCCGCGATGATCGAGGTGGGCCGATGAACCCCGTGCTGCGCGCGAACCTGCGCTCCGGCGGCACCCGGCTGTTCGCGGCGGGTGCCGCCATCGCCGTGGCGGTGGCCTTCGTGGTCACCTCGCTGCTGATGGTCGACGCCTTCAGCCGCACGATGGAGTCCCAGGCGGAGGCGGAGGCCGCCGGGGCGGACCTGATGGTGGAGGTCTCAGGCCTGGTGGACGACCCGGAGGCGCCCGCGGCCCTGGCCGAACAGGTCCAGGACCTCGACGACGTCGGGGATGCCCAGCTGATCCGCAGCGCCTTCGCCCCGGCCGAGATCGGGGGCCGGGACGGCTTCCTGGGCGTCTCCGAGCTGCCCGAGCATCTGCCGGTGGAGTTCCCCGAGGGACGGGCGGCCGAGGCGGCCGATGAGATCACCGTCACGGAGCAGTTTGCCGACGCCTATGACCTCACGGTGGGCGATGCTGTGACACCTGAGGATCCCGCAACTGGCGACGCCGGGGATCCCTACACCGTGGTGGGCCTGATCAGCGGCATCCAGCGCGCCGGATCCGCCTTCGTCTCGTCCGCCGGCATGGACGCCTTCCCGGAGGAGGCCTTCCCGGAGTCCATCCGGGTGGTGCTGGCCGACACGCTGCATGGCGATGCCGGCGCCCAGCGGATCGTCCAGGATCAGATCCTGGAGCTCGCCCCTGAGGCCTCGGTGCTCACGCATGAGGAGATCGTGGAGGCCTGGCTGGAGGACCTCTCCGGCACCAGCGACATCCTGGTGACCATCGGGCTGGGCTTCGGTGCGATCGCCGTCTTCGTGGCCGGTCTGGTCATCACCAACACCTTCGGGGTCCTGGTGGCCTCCCGGATGTCCACGCTGGCGCTGCTGCGCGCCGTGGGCGCCACCGCCCGACAGCTGAAGCAGGCGACCCTCACCGAAGGCGCGCTGCTCGGCATCGTCGGCTCCGCCGTCGGCGTCGTGCTGGGCTACGGGGCCGCCTATGGGCTCGGCACCGCGGCCCAGGCGCTGTGGCTGGAGGACTTCGCGTCGGTGCGTCTCACCGCCGTCGCCGTCGTCATGGGTCTCGCGCTGGGCACCGTGGTGACGGCAGCCGCCAGCCTGTTCCCCGCGCTGCGGGCCGGGCGGACCTCACCCATGCAGGCGCTGCGGCCCGCGGACGTCGCCCCCGCCGAGGGCGGGGTGCCGCGGGTGCGGACCACGATCGGCGCCGTGCTGGCGGTGCTGGGCCTGGGATCGGTGGCGGCCGCGGCGGCGCTGACCAGCCCGCTGCTGGGGGTGGCCGGTGCAACACTCGGGTTCCTGGGCGTGCTGCTCGCGGCTCGGGCGATCGTGCCCGCCGTGGTGCGCGGTCTGGGGCTGCTGCTGGCACGGATCACTGGCGGAGAGGTGCCCCGGCTGGTGGCGCAGAACGCCCGGCAGACGCCGGGGCGACTGACCACCACCACCTCGGCGCTGCTGATCGGCGTCACCCTGGTGGTCACCATGACGGTGGGGGCCGCCACCGCGCAGCGTTCCCTGGATGAGGAGCAGGCCGACCGCTACCCGGTGGACGCCGCGGTGGCCTCCACGGACGTCGGCGCCGCGGTGGACGCCGAAGACGCCGTGACCGGCTCCGCCACGGTGCCGGGGGAGCCTGCCGAGGTGACCGCTGAGGACGGCACGGAGGCCCCGGCCCAGGTGGTCGCCGCCTCCACCGAGACGGTGGCCGGGATCGCGCGGCGCGACGACCTGCTGCCCGAGCCGGGACAGGCCCTGCTCTCGGCCTCCTTCTACGAAGGCGAGCAGCCGGTGGCGCAGTGGGGCGAGACGGCGACGGTGACGCTGAAGGCCGCCGGCGAGGAGCCGCTGCAGGTCCAGGGCGAGATGGCCGGATGGCTGCCCTCCGGCACCGTGGTGGTCAGCTCCGCCGCCGGCTGGGATCTGCAGGAGGCCGAGGGGCAGACCTGGATGCGCTTCAGCGACACCGCCACGGTGGATGAGGTGATGCAGGTCAGCGGCACGCTGACCGATGTGGCGGGGGAGGAGACGCCGGCCACGGTGGAGGCGGCCCTGTCCCGGGCCTCGATCTCCGGAGTGATCGACACGGTGCTGCTGGTGGTGCTGATCCTGCTGGCCGCCTCCGTGGTGGTCGCAGTGATCGGGGTGTCCAACACGCTGGCGCTCTCGGTGTTCGAGCGGCGCCGCGAGGCCGCCCTTCTGCGGGCGCTGGGCCTGAGCCGCGGCGGGGTGCGTCGTCTGGTGTCCACCGAGGCGGTGCTCATGGCTGTGGTCGCGCTGCTGCTCGGCGGCGGACTGGGCGTGTTCTTCGGCTGGGCCGGGGTGACCTCCCTGGTGGCCGAGGACGTCATGGGTGTCGCGCTCGCGGTCCCCTGGGGCCGGTTGGGGCTGATCGCCGCAGCGGCGCTGGCCGCCGCCGTCGTCGCCTCCGCGCTGCCGGCTCGCGCTCTGGGGAGGACCCAGCCCGCGGCGGGCCTCTCCCAGGAGTAGCCCTCCTCTGCTGCGCCTGCGTTGCCTCCGCGGTTTGGGCCCTTTTCAGGTCTGATGCGGGCTCATAAGGGCCCAAACCGCGGAGGCAATCTGGTCGGAAAGCAGTTTTCCACAGGGTGCCCATGGAGGCGGACACGGGGCGGCGTGATCGGGCAGGCTGAGAGCCATGAAGACGCCGCGTCCTCTGCCCCCGCAGCTGCGAGACGGTGTCTTCTCTAGACGTCAGGCCGAAGCGCTGGGGGTCCCTCCGAAGCGGCTTCGTGCCCGAGACATGCGACGCGTGGGCCGTGGACTGTATGAATGGGTCGGCTCTGCCGACGTCGAGCCTCTGACGGCTCCGATCCCTGACGCTGGGAGCCCCGAGTGGTTTCGGCTGCTGAAGACGGTGCAGGAGGAGTACCGATCCACGTGGTTCAGTCATTCGACAGCGGCACGCATCTTCGGACTTCACCTGCCGTCTTGGGCCGATGAGCCGGGCATCGTCCATCTCAGCCGACGGGGGCATTCGACGGGGGCGGAGCGAGTGGCCGGACTCGTTCCGCACATGGTGGTCGCCGAAGAGGGTGAAGTCGTTCGGCACGGCGCCCTGTGGGTCAGCCGTCCCGCACGGATCTTCTTCGACCTGATGGGTCGTCTCCCGGAGCGCGAACTGGTCGCCCTCGGTGATCAGCTCGTCCGGAGTCCGTACCCGGAACTCGAGGGGCGCGATCAGCCGTGGGAGACTCGAGAATCCCTGGCGGATCTCGTGGCGGCGCACAGGAAGACCAAGGGCATCGTGAAGGGGCGTCGGGCCGTCGAGAGAGTCCGAGTAGGGGCGGATTCGCGGCCGGAGACGCTGCTGCGGCTGGCGATCCAGGACACGGGCCTGCCTGAGCCGATGCTTCAGGTGCGCCCCACGCCGGGGAGCCCCTACCCGGGCGACCTCGGCTACCCAGAGCTGAAGATCGTCATCCAGTACGACGGCGGTACGCACTTCAGCGCGGCTCAGCAGGCCCGCGACCAGCGCCGGAACCATGCGTTCGAGCGTGCCGGGTGGACCGTCATCCTGGCGAACTCCGAGGATCTCCGAGAGGGGTTCGTCCGAGTGGTGGAGCGGATCCGGCTTGCTCGTGAGCGTAGTCTCCGCGGTTTGGGCCCTTTTCAAGCGTGACGCGGGCTCAAAAGGGCCCGAACCGCAGAGGCAACGCATCAGGACGGGTGCACGATCGCCTTCAGCGTGCGCGGGTCCGCCGCGGCCTCCAGCGCCTCGGCGGTCTGTTCCAGGCTGAAGCGTCCCGTGATGAGCCGGTCCAGGTCCACGCGGCCGGAGCGCACCAGCTCGATCGCCGTCGGCCAGGTGTTGGCGTAGCGGAACACCCCGGTGACCTCCAGCTCCCGGTTCTGCACCGCGGACAGCGGGATGGTCACGTCATCGGCGCCCATGCCGATCAGCACCGCGCGCCCGGCCGGACCCAGCGCGCGCAGCCCCGCGTGGATCGCCGACGGCGCCCCGGAGGCCTCCAGCAGCACGTCGGCCCTCAGCCCGGACAGGTCCGTGCCGGCGTCGAGCGTAGCGGTGGCCCCGTGCTCCTCCGCCAGGCTCAGCCGCTCCGGGGACACATCGGTCACGGTCACCTCGGCGGCTCCGAGGGCCCGGGCCACCTGGGTGAGGATCAGCCCGATGGGACCGGCCCCGGTGACCAGCACGTGATCCCCGACGCCGAGGCGGGACTTCTGCGCAGCGGCCACCGCCACCGACAGCGGCTCCAGCAGGGCGCCGGCCTCGTCGGAGATCCCCTCCGGCAGCCGGTGGGCGAACATCGCCGGGATCGTCACGTACTCGGCGAAGGCGCCGTCCACGGGCGGGGTGGCGAAGAACTGCACCTGCGGGTCCAGGTTGTACCGCCCGGCGCGGGCCTGGGTGGAGGACCAGTCGATGCGCTGCGGCTCCACCGAGACACGCTCGCCGATCCGGGAGGCGTCCACGCCGTCCCCGACGGCGGCCACGACGCCGGCGCTCTCATGGCCGAGCACGAGCGGCTCCTCCACCACGAAGGGCCCGATCCTCCCCTCCCGGTAGTAGTGGACGTCGGAGCCGCAGATGCCCACGGCGGTGACCCGCACCAGCACGTCCCCGGGGTTCGGGAGCGGGACGGGCCGCTCCTCCACGGTGATCTCGCCGGGGGCCTGCAGCACGGCGGCACGCATGGTGGGGGTCATCGTGGGGTCCTCTCTGCCTGAGGGGGAGGGGGCGGACGTCGGGGCTGCGGAGCGCGGTCGGCTCATTTCACGGCGCCCATCGACAGGCCGCGGACCAGCTGCTTCTGGGCGAACCAGCCGGCCAGCACCACCGGCAGCGAGGCCAGCACCGAGGCCGCGGAGAGCTGGGCGAGGAACTGCTCCTCCGAGGTCATGGTGCTCATCAGGTAGATCGGCACGGTGGCGGCGTTCGCGGCGGTGAGGTTCAGGGCGAAGAAGAACTCGTTCCAGGCGAAGATCACGCAGATCAGGGCGGTGGCGGCGATGCCGGGGCTCACCATGGGGATCAGCACCCGGCGCATCGTCAGCATCAGCGAGGCCCCGTCCATGGAGGCTGCCTCAAGCACCTCGCCGGGCACCTCCAGGAAGAAGGAACGCATCATCCACACCGCGATCGGCAGGTTCATGGCCGTGTAGAGGATGATCAGCGTGACGATGTTGTCCAGCATCCGGATCTGCCCGGCGATCACGTAGATCGGCATGATCACCGCGACCACCGGCAGCATCTTGGTGGAGATGAAGAAGAACAGCACGTCCTGGGTGCGCTTCACCGGCCGGATGCTCAGCGCGTAGGCGGCCGGCACCGCCAGGGCCAGCACCAGCAGGGTGGACACCGCGGTGGCGATCACTGAGTTCAGGAAGTACGCCCCGGCCTCGGAGGTGAAGACGGCCCGGTACTGGTCCAGGGTCGGGCTGAACAGGAAGCTCGGCGGTGAGGAGGCGGCGTCGGACTCCTGCTTGATGCTGGTCAGCAGCATCCACAGCACCGGGGCGAAGAAGATGAACGCCGCAAACCAGGCCAGCCCGGTCAACAGCTTCCCGACGACGGCGTGCCGTCCGGCCCGGGTCCGGCCTGCGGTCGTGGTCTCGGCGGCGACGGTCATGACTGCTCCTTGGAGTTGATGCTGCGGAGGATCAGCCGCAGGGCCAGCAGGGAGATGACGATGGTGGCGATCACGGTGACCACACCCATGGCGGCGGACTGTCCGATGTCGAAGCCGAGGAAGGCCCGCTGGTAGATGTAGAAGGGCAGGTTCGCGCTCGCGGTGCCGGGCCCGCCTGCGGTCATCAGGTAGATGTGGTCGAAGGTGTTGACCACGTAGATCGCCCCCAGCAGCACGGAGAGCTCCAGGTAGAACCGCAGGTGCGGCAGGGTGACGAACAGGAAGGTCTTCAGCGGCCCGGCGCCGTCGATGGAGGCGGCTTCGAGGACGTCCTTGGACTGGGACTGCAGCCCGGCCAGCAGGAGCAGCATCATGAACGGGGTCCACTGCCAGACCAGCGCCACCAGGATGGAGAAGATCGGGTGCTGGGAGGTCCAGTCCACCGGACCGAGCCCGATGAGTCCGATCAGCCAGTTCACCAGGCCGTAGGTGGGGTTGAACAGGGAGATGCTCCACAGCATGGCTCCGGCCACCGGCATGATGAGGAACGGGGTGATCAGCAGGGTGCGCACCACGCCGCGTCAGGCGAAATCGCGGTCCAACAGCAGGGCGAGGCCGAGCCCGAGCAGCACGGAGACGGCCACACAGCCCAGGGTGATGAGCACGGAGTTCAGCGCCGCGGTGCGGAACGTGGAGTCGATGAAGAGGTCGGCGAAGTTCTGCAGGCCCACGAACTGGTCGCCTTCGGGGCGCAGCAGGTTCCGGGAGCGCAGCGAGTACCAGATGGTCAGCAGGAACGGCACCTGAGTGCAGACGATGACGAACAGCAGGGCCGGCAGCAGAGGGAGCCGACGCCGGCGAGCCTCGGCCCGTGCGGCGGCGCGGGCGGTGCGGTGGTCGTGTCCTGCCGGACCTGCCCGGCCTGACGAGGCTCCGGGGCGCGACGTGCTGGAGGTGTCGGTGCGGGTGTCAGTGGGGACGCTCATGGCTCATCCCTCCCATCCGTAGGTGCGGGCGACGGATTCGGCGAAGGTCTGGGACTGGCGCAGGGCGTCGGCGACGCTCTGCCGTCCGGCCACGGCCGCGGAGATCTGCTGGCCGACTCGGGTGCCGAGGTCCTGGAACTCGGGGATGCCGACGAACTGCAGCCCCGGATAGGGGACTTCGTGGACCATGCAGTTCTCCTGGGTGGCGCGATCCATGGAGTGCAGGGTGGGTTCGGCGTAGTTCTCGGCGAGCTCGGCGTACTCGGGGATCTCATAGGTGGACAGCCGTGAACCGGGCGGCAGGGCCTCCCAGCTGAGCTCCTCGCCCACGAGCCGGAAGTAGTCGGGGTGGGTCATCCAGGCGATGAAGTCCCAGGCGGCCTGCTTGTGCCGGCTGCTCTCCGGAATGGCGAGGCTCCAGGCGTAGAGCCAGCCGGCGTCGTCGGTCTCCACCACGGGGGCCAGGGCGTAGTCGACGTCGCCCACCACGGTGGAGGAGGCCGGGTTCTCGATGCCGGAGACCATGGAGGAGGCGTCGTACCACATGGCGGCGTCGCCCTGGCTGACGCGGGTGAGGCAGTCGCCGAATCCGGAGGTGGCGGCACCGGGCTGTCCCCAGGTGCGGACGGTGTCCACGTAGGTGCTCACGGCCGCCTCGACCTCGGGGGTGTCGAGCATGGGGCGCCAGTCCGGGTCGAACCAGCGGCCGCCGAAGGTGTTGATCACGGTGTTCAGCGGGGCCAGGACCTCGCCCCATCCGGCCAGCCCGCGCAGGGCGATGCCGGAGACGCCGTCCTCGGGGGCATGGAGGGCGGCGGCGAACTCGCGGACCTGGTCCCAGGTGGGCTGCCGGGGCATCTGGAGTCCGGCCTGCTGGAAGAGGTCTCGGCGGTAGACCAGGAAGGAGCTCTCCCCGTAGAAGGGCACCGAGTACTGGCGGCCCTCGTGGGAGAGCGCCTCCTTGATGGTGGGGATGAAGTCGTCGGCGTCGTAGCGGTCGGTCTCGGCGATGTAGGGGTCCAGGTCGGTGAGCCAGCCGTTGGCGGCCCACATGGGGGTCTCGTAGTTGGAGATCATCACGACGTCGAACTCGCCGCCTCCGGAGGCCACTGAGGCGGTGATCTTGGCCCGGGCCTCGTTCTCCGGCAGGGAGACGAAGCGGACGTCGACGTCGGGGTGGGCGGCACGGAAGTGGTCGATCAGCCCCATCGCGTCCTGCATCTGCGGGTTGGAGACGATGGCGACGACGATGCTCTCCCGGGTGCCCGCGGAGGACCGGGTGGTGGCGCAGCCGCTGAGGCCGAACGTGGCGGCGGTGAGGCCGGCGCCGAGTCCTGCTCCAAGGAGCGCGCGGCGGCTGGGGTGGGGCCCGCCCCGTGGTTCAGCCGGGACGGCGGTGGGGGATGTCGCGTGGGGTGTCATGGAGTCTGTTCCTCGCGAGAGATTCGATGGGTGCGCTCATATGAGTGTGATCTAGCGCTCATGTGATACGTGACTTTAGTCATATATGCTCGAATGAGCAAGCATGGGAGGCATGATGACCACCGATCCGCAGTCCGAGCGGAGCCATCTGGGGCTCCTGGCCGAGCTCGCCACGGAGTACTACCTGGAGGGGCTCTCGAAGGTGGAGATGGCTCGCCGCCACGAGCTCTCGCGCTTCCAGATCGCCCGTCTGCTGGACCAGGCGCGGGATGAGGGGATAGTGCGCATCACGATCGTCAACCCGTCCGACGCCGGCGCCGAGCATGACGATCTCGCCCGCGCCCTGGGGGTCTCCACCGTCACCGTGGTGGCGCAGCGCTCAGATGAGACTCTGCGCTCGGCGCTGGCTCGCCAGGTCGCCGACCTGCTGCCGCGTCGGCTCCACGACGACGCCCGCCTGGGTGTGGCCTGGTCCAGGACGCTGATGCACCTGCCCGAGCATCTCGGGGAGCTGCCCAAGGTCGACGTCGTCCAGCTGGTGGGGCCGGTCAGCGCGCCGGGCTCCACCACGGGGGACTCGGCCGCCCTGGTGCACCGGCTGGGGGCGCGGGCCGGTGGCCAGGTCTGGCCGCTGCCGACTCCGCTGATCGTGGAGTCCCCCGAAGTGGCCGCAGCCCTGCGCGCCTCCTCGGAGGTGCGCTCCGCCTTGGATGCGGCTGATGAGCTCGACGTCGCGGTGATCGCCATCGGTGCCTGGGATGCGGGGATCTCCACGGTCTGGGCCCGAGTCAGCGATGAGGAGAAGCAGCGGGCGCGCGACGCCGGGGCGATCGCCGAGTGCTCGGGCATCCTGTTGGACGCCCAGGGTCGGGTGGCGCGCACCGGCATGGAGGAGCGGGTGATCGGGGTGACGCCGGCCCAGCTGCGCCGCACGCGGGTGCTCGCCGTCGCGCCCGCGGTCGGGTATCCGGAGGCGGTGCTGGCCGCGGCACGCGGCGGCTTCGTGGATGACTTGGTGATCTCCGCGGAGCTGGCGGATCAGCTGATGGACCTGCTGGCGGCTGAGCAGCTGGACGCCCTGGGCTGAGCTCCTGAGCCGCCAAGGTCATACTTCTACAAGTTGTAGAAAAGTTTTCTACACGCTGTAGAATTCACAGGGAGGCGGGTCGCGAGGACGGCTCCCTCCACGCCACGACGGCCGGTCCGGCCCGGCGCTGAGCGCCGACGTCGGCACTGCCTGCGCGTGACGCGGCCCTTCTCAAGAGCCCTGGTGAGTGCCCCGTGGAAGAACTCTTCGACCCCCTGTCCCTGGCGCGCTGGCAGTTCGGACTGACCACGCTCTATCACTTCCTGTTCGTCCCGCTGACCATCGGGATGGCGCTGATGGCCGCCATCATGCAGACGGCCTGGCACCGCACCGACGACGTCAAGTACCTGAAGCTGACCAAGCTGTTCGGCAAGATCTTCCTGATCAACTTCGCCATGGGCGTGGTCACCGGCATCGTCCAGGAGTTCCAGTTCGGCATGAACTGGTCCGAGTACTCGCGCTTCGTCGGAGACGTCTTCGGCGCCCCGCTGGCCATCGAGGGTCTGGCCGCGTTCTTCTTCGAGGCGACCTTCATCGGCCTGTGGATCTTCGGCTGGGGCCGCATCCCCCGGCTGGCGCATCTGGCCTGCATCTGGACCGTGTTCATCGCCAGCACGCTCTCGGCCTACTTCATCCTGGCCGCCAACGCCTTCATGCAGAACCCGGTCGGCTACACCTTCAACATGGAGCGGGGACGCGCCGAGCTCACCAGCCTCTGGGAGGTGCTCAGCAACCCGGTGGTGCTGGCGGCCTTCCCGCACACCATCTTCGCGGCCATCATGTTCGCCGCCACGGTGATGATCGCCGTCGCCGCCTGGCACCTGCGCCGCGGCCAGCACACAGAGACGATGCGCCCGGCGCTGAAGACCGGGCTCTGGGCCAATGTGCTGGCCTTCCTGGGCGTCGGGGTCTCCGGGGATCAGCTGTCCCTGGCGATGGTGGACGCCCAGCCCATGAAGATGGCCGCCGCCGAGGGGCTCTACGAGACCACGAATGCGGCGAGCTTCTCGATCTTCACGCTCGGCACTCCCGACGGCGCCTCCGAGCTGTTCTCCATCCGCATCCCGTACCTGCTCTCCCTGCTGTCCACCCACACGCTCGACGGCGAGGTCGAGGGCATCAACGATCTGCAGGCCCAGTACGTCGCCCAGTTCGGCCCCGGCGACTACACCCCGCTGATCTGGGTCACCTACTGGGCCTTCCGCTGGATGATCGGGCTTGGGGCGGTCTCCGCCCTGATCTCCCTGGTGGGACTGTGGCTGACCCGGAAGAACGCCCGGCAGCTGCCGGCCCGTCAGGAGCAGCTGATGTGGCGGATCTTCATCTGGGCCGCCCCGCTGCCGCTGCTCGCCTCCCTGGTGGGCTGGATCTTCACCGAGATGGGCCGCCAGCCATGGATCGTCTTCGGGCTGATGAAGACCGAGGCCGCCGTGTCCCCGAACGTCTCCGGCCTGGACGTGGCGATCTCCCTGGCCGCCTTCACGCTCATCTACGGGATTCTCGCCGTCGTCGAGTTCAAGCTCATCCTCAAGGCCGCCCAGGAGGGTCCGCCCGAGCTGGACGACGACGTCGACGCCGATTCCGACGACCTCGCCGTCGTGTACTGATCAGGAGCCCGCCATGGACCTCGCCCTGCTGAACCCCGCGCAGTTCGACCTCCCCACGATCTGGTTCGTGCTGGTCGCGTTCTTCTTCGTCGGCTACTTCGTGCTCGACGGCTTCGACTTCGGCGTGGGCATGTCCCTGCCGCTGCTGGGACGCGACGACACCGACCGCCGGGTCATGATCAACACCATCGGGCCGGTCTGGGACCTCAACGAGACCTGGGTGATCGTGGCCGGGGCGGTGCTCTTCGCCGCCTTCCCCGAGTGGTACGCCTCCCTGTTCTCCGGGTTCTACCTGCCGCTGCTGCTGATCCTGCTGGCGCTGATCGCCCGCGGGGTGAGCTTCGAGTACCGGCATCAGCGCAAGCACCCGCAGTGGACGCGGGCCTTCGACCGGATGATCATCATCGGCTCGGTGCTGCCTGCCTTCCTGTGGGGCCTGATCTTCGCCAACGTGGTCCGCGGGCTGCCCATGGACGCCGACCACAACGTCACCGCGTCCCTGCTGGACCTGATCACCCCGTATGCCGTGCTGGGCGGGGTCACCCTGACCCTGCTGTGCCTGGTCCACGGAGCAGTGTTCATCGCGCTGAAGACCGACGGCGATATCCGCGGGCGGGCGCGTCGGCTCGCGGCGGTCGCCGGGGTGCCCGCGGCGGTGGCCGCCGTCGCGTTCCTGGCGTGGACGCTGAACCTGGAGACCTTCTCGGGGCAGCCGCTGCCGGCCCTGATGGCCGCCGTCGGTGCGGCCCTGGCGATGGTGGCCGCCCTGGTGGCCAACGCCGTCGGCCGTGAGGGCCTGGCCTTCGGCGCGATGGCGGCCACGGTCGGGCTGGCCGTGGTGACGCTGTTCCTGTCCCTGTTCCCGCATGTGCTGCCGTCCACCTCCGGGGAGGGCGGGCTGACCATCGTCAACGCCAGCTCCACCGATTACACGCTCACCGTGATGTTCTGGGTGGCCCTGGTGGTCACCCCGCTGGTGATCGGCTATCAGATCTGGACCTACTGGGTGTTCCGCCGGCGCCTGACGCGCGACCACATCCCCGCTGGGGCGCACTGAGGGCCGGGAGACGAGTGCCATGAAGCCTCTGGACCCCCGCCTGCTCCGTCACGCCCGCGCCGCCCGCGGGTTCCTGGTGCTGGCCGTGGCGCTGGGGCTGACCCAGGTGCTGCTGGTGCTGGCCTTCGCCGGGCTGTTGGCGGGGGTGCTGACCACGGTGATCGCCGCCGTCGGGGTGCTGCCCGGGGACTGGGTGCCCGAGCAGCTGGTGGTGGCCGAGCCTCCCTCCGGGACCGCGCTGCTGGTCTCGGTGGCCCCGCTGCTGGGCGGCTTGGCGGTGGTGACGCTCGCTCGCGCGGGGGTCTCCTGGGCGATGGAGGCGGTGGCGGCGCGGGCGGCGGCACGGGTAAAGTCCCAGCTGCGCCGTCAGGCCGCAGAGGCGCTGGTGCACGGGTGCCACGACGGCGGCGGCTCTGCTGGCGGCGGCTCAGCTGGCCCGGCTCAGGCGGTCACCGTGCTGGGCTCCGGGCTGGACGCCCTGGACTCCTACTTCTCGCGGTACCTGCCGCAGCTGGTGCTCACCGTCCTGGCGGTGCCGATCCTGCTGGGCGTGCTGGCCACCCAGGATCTGACCACGGCGGTGATCGTGGCGCTGACGATGCCGCTGGTGCCGGTGTTCATGGTGCTGGTGGGCTGGTCCACCCAGTCCGCGCAGCAGCAGCAGCGCCGCCGACTGGACCGCCTGGGCACCGCCTACCTGGACCTGGTGGAGGGGCTCGCCACGCTGAAGATCTTCAACCGGCAGCACCGGCAGCGGCAGAACCTGCGTCGGCTCACCGACCAGCATCGCGGCGCGACGATGCGGGTGCTGCGGGTCAGCTTCCTCTCCGGGTTCGTGCTGGAGCTGGCCGCCAGCCTCTCGGTGGCGCTGGTGGCGGTCTCGGTGGGTGTGCGGCTGATCGACGGCGAGCTGGGGCTCTTCGTGGGGCTGTTCGTGCTGCTCATCGTCCCGGAGGCCTACGCGCCGCTGCGGCAGGTCGGCGCCCAGTATCACGCGGCCGCCGACGGCATCGCCGCCGCCGAGGAGATCTTCACGTTGCTGGAGGCCGAGCGGCGGGCCGAGCCGGTGGTCGATGCCGAGCCAGTCTCGGGCGAGGGGCCGCCGTCTGCTGCGGCGCTGGCATGCCGGGACGTCCAGGTGGGGCGCGGTGAGACTCTCCGCCTCGACCGCGTGAGCCTCACTGCTGAATCGGGCCGGATCACCGCGCTCGCCGGACCGTCGGGGGTGGGGAAGTCCACGCTGGCCGCTGCCGTCCTCGGGCTGGTGGACCACATCGGGGAGATCACCGTGCGCGCGGTGGACGGCGCCGAACGGCGGCCCAGCCGTGACGACGTCGCCTGGACCGGTCAGCGGCACGGCCTGCGGGCCGGCACGGTGGGGGAGAACATCGCCCTCGGTGAGCGGGGCCCGGACCGTGACCAGGCTCGAGAGATCCTCGACATGCTCGGGCTGGACGGCCTGTCCCTGGACCATCGCCTCGGTGTCCACGGCAGCGGGCTCTCGGGCGGACAGGCGCACCGCGTGGCGGTGGCCCGGGCGGTCCACCGGGCCCGGGTCCGGCGCTGCCCGGTGCTGCTGTTGGACGAGCCCACCGCCGCCCTGGACGAGGATGCGGAGCGGCGGCTGATCGACCTGCTGCGGGCCGAGGCCGACGCCGGACGCATCGTCCTGGTGATCAGCCACCGGCCCGCTGTGCTGGAGGCCGCCGATGCCGTGCATCGGCTCACCGACGCGCGGCAGGAGGCGCTGCGATGAGCATTCTCGCCCTGGCCCGTCCCAGGTGGCGCAGCCTGGCGCCCGGTGTGGCGCTGGGGGCGCTGTCCGGACTCAGCGCGGTGCTGCTGCTGGGGCTCTCGGCGTACCTGATCACGCGGGCCGCGGAGCAGCCGCCCATCCTCTACCTGGGTCTGCTGGTGGTGGGCGTGCGGGCCTTCGCCCTGTCCCGGGCGTTCTTCCGCTACCTGGAGCGGCTGAGCTCCCACGACGCCGCCTTCCGCACGCTGAGCACGCTGCGGGTAGGCCTGGTGGAACGGCTGATGCCGCTGGCCCCGGCCGGTCTGGCCGACCGCGGACGCGGGGACCTGCTCTCCCGGCTGGTCCGCGATGTGGACCAGCTGCTGGACCTGCCCACCCGCGTCATCCAGCCGCTGGTCTCCTCCGGCGTGGTGGTCCTGGCGACCCTGGCCGGGCTGGCGTGGTTCTCCCCGTCGGCGGCGGCGGCGCTCGCAGTGCTGCTGGCGCTCGCCCTGGTGGCCGGGACCTGGCTCAACGCCCGGATCAGCGGGTCCGCGGAGCGGCGCACCGCCGCGCTGCGGGGGCAGCTGGCCGATGAGGTCGCGGATCTGGCCACCGATGTGGAGGTGCTGCTGGCCTACGGTGCCGCCGACGAGCATATCCGGCGGGTGGAGCGGGCCGACGCGACGCTGCGGACCGCCGAGCTGCGCGCCTCCGCCGGTGCCGGCGTCGTCTCCGCGGTGCTGACGGGGCTGACCGGCGCCGCCGTACTGGCGATGCTGCTGCTGGCCGTCCCGGGGCTGCAGCCCAGCGCTCCTTTGGGGCCGGAGTTCGTGCTCAGTCCCGGAACGGTGGACGGCCCGGTGCTGGCGGTGCTGGCTCTGGTGCCGCTGGCGGTCTTCGAGGTCGCGGCCGCGGTGCCGGCCGCCTGGTCCGCCCGACGGCGGGTGCGCGCCTCGGCGGCGCGCATCGCGGAGCTCACCGAGCAGTCCCGGCCGGAGGAGATCCCTGCCGACGACGGCGACGACGATGGCGACGACGCCGGTGCGGTGGCTGTGGCTGGTGCGCCCCCCGCCGTCGGCGTCCTGCTGGAGCTCGAGGGGGTGACGGTCCGCTGGCCGGGGCAGCAGGCGGCGACGGCGGGGCCGGTGGATCTGCGGCTGGCGCCCGGGGAGCGGGCGCTGGTCACCGGCCCCAGCGGGTCAGGAAAGTCGGCGCTCGCGCAGGCGCTGGTGCGGCTGCTGGAGCATGAGGGCTCATGCCGGCTGGACGGTGTGGAGATCCGTGAGCTGTCTCCGGCCGCGGTGCGGCGTCGGGTGTGCCTGATCGAGCAGAGGGCGCACCTGTTCGACGCGACAGTGCGGGCCAATCTGAGCTTCGCCCATCCCGAGGGGCCTGAGAGGTGCGCTGACAGCCAGCTCTGGGAGGCCCTGGAGGCCGTCGGTCTGGGGGAGTGGGCACGCGCCCGTGACGGTCTGGACACCCGGGTGGGCCGCGAGGGAGCGCTGGTCTCCGGCGGTCAGGCGCAGCGCATCGCGGTGGCCCGCGGGCTGCTCTCCCGGGCAGAGGTGCTGGTGCTGGACGAGCCCACCGCACACGTGGACCCCGAGCTGGGGGACCAGCTCATCCGGGATCTGCTCGGGGCGGCGGCAGGATCGGGGATGAGTGACGGCTCCCGCAGCGTGATCCTGATGTCTCATGCGCCGGTGCCCCAGGAGCTCGTGGATCATCACAGACACCTGACGGTGGCTCAGCCCTTCCGCTCATCTGAGCGAATTGAGTCACACATTTGATATGGTGGCGGTCACATCGACCTCCCGTCTCTGAAGGAACGTCATGACCGATGCCACGCCTCTGTCCGCCCGGACTGTCGCCGACCTGGGCCGCGAGACGCCCTCCGGGGAAGTGCTCCACATTCCTGGATATCCGCTGGAGGACCGTCGGGTCGGGATCGTCCACTTCGGTGTCGGCGGGTTCCATCGCGCACACCAGGCCTTGTATCTGGACCGGCTCTTCGGCGCCGGGCACGCCGTCGGCTGGGCGGTGTGCGGTGTGGGGCTGCTGCCCGGCGACGTACGCATGCGTGACGCGCTGACCTCCCAGGATGGGCTCTACACCCTGGTCTCCACCGCCCCCGACGGTTCCCACGACGCCCGGATCATCGGCTCCATCGCCGAGTACCTCTACGCCCCCGACGATCCCGAGGCGGTCCTGGCGCGGATGACCGAGAGCGACATCCGCATCGTCTCGCTGACCGTCACGGAGGGCGGATACAACTACAACCCCGGCACCGGGGAGTTCCTGGCCGACACCCCGGCGGTGGCCCGGGATCTGGCGCGGGGAGCAGAGGATGCTCCCGAGACGCTCTTCGGCTTCATCGTCGAGGCCCTGCGCCGTCGTCGGGAGGCAGGAGCGGAGCCGTTCACTGTGCTCAGCTGTGACAACATCCGCGGCAACGGCGACCTCGCGCAACGCATGATCCTGGCCTTCGCCCGGCTGCGCGACGCCGACTTGGCCGCCTGGATCGAGGCGCACGTCGCCTTCCCCAACTGCATGGTGGACCGGATCACCCCGGTGACCACCGAGGCGGACCGCGCCAAGGTCGCTGAAGACTTCGGCGTCGACGACGCCTGGCCCGTGGTCAGCGAGGACTTCCTGCAGTGGGTGCTGGAGGACCGCTTCCCCGCCGGACGCCCCGCCTTCGAGGAGGCAGGGGTGCAGATGGTCGACGACGTCGAACCCTATGAGCTGATGAAGCTGCGCCTGCTGAACTGCAGCCACCAGGTGATCGCCTACTTCGGGCTCCTGCTGGGCCACACCTACGCCCACGAGGCCTGCCGCGACGAGCTGCTCGTCCGCTTCACGCGGGAGAACTACATGGACGGCGAAGGGACACCGACCGTCCCCGACGTGCCCGGGATCGACCTCGGTCAGTACAAGGACCAGCTCATCGCCCGCTTCGACAACGAACACGTCCGGGACACCCTGGCCCGGCTGGCCGCCGAATCCTCGGACCGCATCCCCACCTGGATGGTGCCGGTGATCCGGGAGAACCTCGCCGCCGGGCGGGACGTGACTGCCTGCGCCGCCGTCGTCGCCTCCTGGGCCCGCTACGCCGAAGGGGTGGGCGAGAACGGGGAGGAATGGCCCGTGGTGGACCGGCTGCGGGAGCGGGTCATGGCCGCCGCCGCCCAGCACGACGACGACCTCCTCGCCTTCCTGCGCGACGAGGAGCTCTTCGGTGATCTGGTGGCGCACGATGCCTTCACGCGCCCGTATGCAGAAGCCCTGACCACTCTGCGGGAACAGGGGACCAGGGCGCTGCTCGAGAAGCTGGTGGGCTGAGGGTCCCGGCCCGTCAGCGTGTGGATGTCACCGCTTGGATGTCACCGCTTGGATCAGCCAGATCACGGCGGCGACGATCAGCGCGATGAAGATGAGGTTGGCGGCCAGACTCATCGCCGCACCCAGGATCCAGAGGACCACACGGATGGCGATGATGACCAGGATGATGGTCACTATCACGGAGAGCAGCTGTTTCATGGGCTCAGCCTAGGGGATGACGCCACCAGGCCGTGAGCTGCGCTGAGGGCGGGCCCCGGATCATCCGGGACCCGCCCTCAGCGGTGCGTCAGCTCAGCGCGCCTTCAACGCACCGGCGCTGGGATCATTCGGCCTCTTCGTCCTGGAGCGCCTCGACGTCCGCCAGCTGGGCGTGCGGGGTGTTCTCCGGGATCTCGCCGTTGAGGCGCAGGCCGGTCTCGGCGTCGAAGAGGTGGATGTGGTCCATCTGCGGGACCACCTTGACGTGGTCGCCCTTGAGCGGAGGACGGCGGCCGTCCACCCGGACCACGATCGGTTGGAAGGTGTGGATGCCCTCCGGGGTGCCGAAGATGTGGGCGTCGGCGCCGAGCTCCTCGGTCAGGTCCACGACCATCGGCAGGCCGTGTTCCGGGTCCACGTGGATGTCCTCGGGGCGCACGCCCAGGGTGACCTTGTTGCTGCTGGCCTTCTTCAGGGAGCCGTCCGGGATCACGAAGCGCTCTCCGCCGAGGATGATCGCCTCGCCGTCGTGCTCCACCTGCAGCAGGTTCATCGCCGGGGAGCCGATGAAGCCGGCCACGAAGACGTTGGCCGGGGTGTCGTAGAGGTTGCGCGGGGAGTCGACCTGCTGCAGGACGCCGTCCTTGAGCACGCAGACGCGGTCACCCATGGTCATGGCCTCGACCTGGTCGTGGGTCACGTAGACGGTGGTGACGGCGAGCTTGCGGGTCAGGGCCGCGATCTGGGTGCGGGTCTGCACGCGGAGCTTGGCGTCCAGGTTGGACAGCGGCTCGTCCATGAGGAAGACCTTCGGAGAGCGGACGATCGCGCGGCCCATGGCCACACGCTGACGCTGACCGCCGGAGAGGGCCTTCGGCTTGCGGTCCAGGTAGGGCTCCAGGTCGAGCAGCTTGGCGGCCTCCTTGACGCGCTGGGCGCGCTCCTCCTTGGAGACGCCGGCGATCTTCAGGGCGAAGCCCATGTTCTCTGCGACCGACATGTGCGGGTACAGCGCGTAGTTCTGGAAGACCATGGCGATGTCGCGGTCCTTGGGGGAGACGTGGGAGACGTCCTCACCGCCGATCAGGATGCGGCCCTCGTTGACCTCCTCGAGGCCGGCGAGCATGCGCAGTGCGGTGGACTTTCCGCAGCCGGAGGGTCCTACGAGGACGAGGAACTCGCCGTCGGCGATCTCCAGCTGGAGCTGATTGATGGCGGGGCGGGCACCGGGGGTGTAGATCCGGCTCGCGGCATCATAGGTCACAGAGGCCATGGTGATATTTCCCTTTCACGGGCAGGTACGTGCCCGACGATCCGTTGTGAAAAGTGTTATGAAGTGGCCGGCCACTCCCAGGAGGAGCCCGCCGCTGTGAATCGTATCACGTTACGTGAGTCACAGTGTCCGCGCCTGACGGGCCGGCTGCGGCAGCTGAGCGAGACGGACGAGCCGGCGCCGCAGGGGAGAGAACCGGTCGATGCTGTCGTCCAGACCGCCCGGTCGGGAGGAGAGCATCCAGACTCTGCGCTGCTCCGCGAGGAGCTTCTCCAGGCGATCCAGAAGTCTGCGAGCTTCGTCGCGAGCGGCCGCAGAGGTGTCCTCCGAGTCCTGGAGTGCCCCGCCGCGGAAGAGATCACTGCGCAGCACGTCGACGCCGAACTGCGCCCAACGAGCCGCCTGGGCGATCTCCTCGAGGACCACGGGGCCTTCGAGGCTCGCCGGACGTGAGGAGCCCAGGGTGGCCAACGCCGAGTGGATCGTCTCTGCAGCGGCATCCAGGCACTCCACGGAGGGCACCTGGTGCGCCTCCAGCGCCTCCGGCTGCTGCACCGCACGGAACAGCGGGCTGGAATTGGCGACGGCGGCGTCGAGCTCACCGGCGACCCGGCCCAGTCGGACCAGGGTAGGCCCCAGCACGCCCTGCTGGTCCTGGAAGACGTGCCGATCCAGAATGTCTCCCAGGAGCTCAGAGGTCTCGCGGTTGCTCTCCAGATGCCAGCTGGCCGCCCCGCCGAACAGGATGGGCGCATAGGACACGACCAGAGGATCGAAGTGTCCACAGTCTCCCCAGCTGGTGAGGAGGAATCCGGGTGCCATGTTCCGCCCTGCGGTCTCGACGGCGTCGATGATGTTGCCCACCGCGTTGTCCAGGCGCCCGATGAAGGACAGCCAGCTGCCCGTGCCCGGCGCGACCCAGAACGGCACGCCCGCATCGATGAGCGCCTGCGCACGTGCGGTGAAGTTCCTCAGCTGCTCCGTGTCGACGCCGTGCGCCTCGTTGAAGCCCCTCTCCGCCTCGCTCATGTGGTCGATCACGGTGGCGATGTGATCGGGAGAGTCATAGAGCCAGACGACAGGCACGGTGCCCTCCGGAACCCGGTCCATCAGCTCTGGGTGGCTGCCCAGGATGTCGGACCAGAACTCCACCTGATGGCCCCGCGAGGTCCACGGGGCCGCGACTCTGGCGACGTAGTCCAGGAAGACCTGGCCCAGCCCCTGCTGTGAGGCCTGCTCGCGGCTGACCCCGGTGCCCAGTTCCCAGGTCTCGTCAGCGCCGATGTTGAGCCGATCCGACCTGAAGTGAGGCGTCAGCTCCTCCAGCAGCTCGGTGACGAACTCCGCGTTCTCCTCTGTGGGCGCCAGGGTGGACGGCGGGCGCAGGCGCCCGGCGAACTCCTGGGGTTCCTGGTTCTCGGCCCGCGGGAGGTAGCGCTCGTGGGCCAGCCAACGCTCCCAGTGCCCGAAGGTGTTCTGGTTGGGCACCAGCTCGATGCCGTGTGCGGCGCAGAGGTCGTCGAGCCAGCGGACATCCTCAGGAGTCAGCGGTGAGGCGTCCTGCCAGACCTCCTCGTGTCCCGAGTACGTGAAGCTGTGCTCCGTGTAGAGCTCCAACTGGTTGTACCGGGCCAGGGAGAGCACATGGACCAGGCGCAGCAGCGTCGAGCGTTCCGGGACGCGGTCCCGACTGACGTCGAGCATGAACCCGCGGCGGCGGATGTCGGGCCAGTCCTCGATCAGCACGGCCTGCTGCTGGTCCGCCGGGGTGCCGCGCAGCTGGTCGAGGGCACGTTGGGCATAGCGCAGTCCGGCGGCGTCGGAATAGGCGATGCGGACCGTCTCAGCGTATTCCAGGCGGAAGCCCTGGGGCGGCAGGTCGGCGTCATGGGAGACGAGGACCTCCGCGTGAGGGCCAGGGGCCGGACCGGAGAGCTCAGTGAGCTGGCGAGGCCGGGGGAAGACTGAAGTGTGCGTCACGGGGGCTCCTGGGTTCTTGAGGTGGCGAGGGCCGGGTGTCGAGTGAGGACGGGTGCGTGGGGGACAGGGAGCACTGCGGGGCTGTGTCAGCCCTTGACTGCACCGGAGACCATTCCGGAGGCCATGCGTCGTTGGACGATGCTGAACAGGATCAGCACCGGGATCGCGATGAGTGCTGAACCGGCCATGATGCCCGCCCAGTCCGTGCCGCTCATCCCTTCCTGGAACCCTTGCAGCCAGACCGGCAGAGTCACCCTCCCGCCGGATGAGAGCATCACCAGGGCCAGTGTGAACTCATTCCACGAGACCAGGAAGCCGAAGACGCCCGTGGCCACCAGACCCGGGCCCAGGAGCGGAAACGTGACGCGGAAGAAGGCCCCCACCTTGGTGCAGCCGTCGATCATGGCAGCCTCCTCCAGGTCCACCGGGACGCCGTCGACGAAGCCCTTCAGCATCCAGACGATGAACGGCATCACGGTGCCGACGTAGAGCAGCGAGAGCCCAAGGGTCGTGTTCACCAGCCCCCAGCCGGAGAGCATGCGGAACTGGGAGATGAACAGGGCCTCGGCGGGAATCATCTGGACGACCAGCACAGTGATGATGATTGCGGTGCGACTCCGGAACCGGAATCGGCTGAGCGCGACCGCGGCCAACGTGGCGGAGAACAGCGCGACAGCCACGGCGAGCAGGCTGACCTGCATGCTCATCCGCATCGCCGTCCAGAAGGAGCTGTCGGACAAGACTCCCAGGTAGGCGTCCGGAGTGAAGTCGAGCGGCACCCAGGTGGGGCCTTCGAGACGCATCTGCGCATTCGGCTGCAAGGACACGTTCACCATCCAGTAGATGGGGAAGATCCAGAGCAGGGCGACGGCGAGTGCTGTGATGTTCAGTGCCTGCCGACTCGCGGTCCGGCGCGGACGCAGCGGTGTGGTCGACGTCATCGGAGATCTCCTTGTCGGCCGAGGATTCTCACATAGCGCCAGGTCAGCGCCAGCAGGAGCAGGAGCATCACCATGGCCAGAGCGGAGGCCATGCCGTAGTCGCCGCCGGCGATGCCTGTCTGGTAGATGTAGGTCCCCAGCAGGTTGGTGTCCGTGGTGTTCCCCGCCGTCTGCTGCAGGGAGTAGATCTGTGCGAACACCCGCAGGTCCCAGATCACCTGGAGGATGGCCATCAGGATCAGCACGGGGCGGATGATCGGCAGCACGATGTGCCACAGGATCCGTGGCGTGCTCGCGCCGTCGATCTGGGCGGCCTCCACCGCGGACTCGTCCACCTGACTCAGTGCGGCGTAGGTGGCCAGTGTGACCAGCGGCGTGCTCGCCCAGATGACCACCGTCGCTGCGACGATGAGGAAAGGCGTCGTTCCAGCCTGCAGCCAGTGAAATCCGTCGAAGCCGGTCAGGCCGGCTCCGGAGAGCACGGCATTCACCACACCATGCCGGTGATCTGCCATGAGCTTCCAGATGGCGACGGCGGCGATCACCGGCGTGGCCCAGGCGAAGAGCAGCGCCAGCTGCAGTGCCACGCGCACTCCGGTGGCGACGCGCTGCATCAGCACGGCCAGGCCGACGCCGACCACCATGGTCAGCCCCGCCGCGACCGCGGTGAACACGAGTGTGCGCACCGTGACGACCCAGAAGTAGGTGTCTGTCAGAATCGCCTGATAGTTGGCGAACCCGACCCATTCGGCAGGCTGCCCGAACTGCTGGGCGATGCCGAACTCCTGGAAGGACATCACCAGCTGCCGCGCCATGGGGTACCCGAGGGCCAGCATGACCAGGCCTGTGGGGAGCACGAGCAGCAGGAAGGGGAGGAAGGCCTGCCGACGGCGCGCTCTCCTGGAGACGTCACCCCGCCCTGGGGACGAGTCCCGGGGGACGGTCCCGGGGGGAGAGGTGGTGGGGGTCAGGGTCGCCATCAGTCGTTGAGGATCTCTTCGAGCTGAGCGTCCACGTCGGCGGCGATGTCCTCGACGTCCTCCCCGTCTGCGATGCGAGTCCAGATCTCCAGGGGGAGCTGGGCGCTGTCGGCCACACCCCACGACGGTGTGTTGGGAGTCAGCTGGGAATGTGCCACGGCCTCCTGGAACGCCTCCGCGCTGTGGCCTTCGAGTGCAGAGGCATGGTCCAGGTTGCCGGGCACCCAGCCCGCGTCTGCGGCGAGCATCGTCTGGAAGTCATCGGAGTAGATGAGCCTGAGCACCTCGCGGGAGAGCTCCTGGTGTGCCGACGCGGCCGAGATGGCGACATTGGACCCTCCTGCGAACGTGGTGCCGGGAGTGTCGGCGTCGGTGCCGGGCAGGGCCATCACCTGGGCGTCACCGCTCTCCCAGAGCTCCTCGTCGATGTCGTACTCCTTCAGGGCGAGCCCCGAGTAGAAGCCGATCTTCCCGGAGTTGAACAGCTCGTAGGCCACCGGCACGGCTTCATTCGGATCCGAAACATACTCGGATCCGCGCTCCATGAGGTCCTGCGCGGCCTGGAGGCCCTCCTGAGACTCTGGGGAGGAGAGCGTGCCCTCCCAGGTGCCGTCGTCATGCTGCGTGGCATAGTCGCCGCCGTAGGTGAACAGCCAGCCCTCCAGCGTCTTGGGGTCGGAGGAGGCCAGGTAGATTCCGGAGAATCCGTCGGTGTCCTCCGGGTTGGCCTCGTTCAGTTCGATCGCGGCCTCGTTGAGTTCGTCCAACGTGGTCGGCACGTCGATTCCGGCGGCGTCGAGTAGGTCCTGTCTGTAGAAGATGATGCGCGATCCTGCGTAGAGCGGCGGGGCGTACGTCGTCCCTTCCCAGGTGCCGGCTTCCAGCCCAGACTCGATCAGCGAGTCTCCACCGAGCTCCTCGAGGAGGTCGTCGACCGGGGAGAAGGCCCCGACGGAGGTGAAGGTGGACGCTTGGGTGTTGCCGATCTCCACGAGGTCCGGGGTCTGCGAACTGTCAGGCAGGGAGGTCTGCAGGAGCTCGACGACGCCTGCCCAGGGCTGCATCTGCACGGTCAGCGTGGAGCCTTCGTGGCTCGCCTCGAACTCGTCGACGAGCCAGTCCTGGGCGGTTTCGGGAACAGAGTCCTCCATGAACCAGATGGTGAGGTCGGCGGACTCGGCGTCGTCGCCGGTGTTCCCGCCGCCTGCGCCACAGGCGGCCAGGGTCAACGTCAGAGTGGAGGCGAGTGCCAGGTGGGGGAGCCGTCGCATGAGTGGTCCTTTCACGGTGCGAGATGCCGGGTGCTGCGCCCCTCGTCGAGGGGTGCAGGCCGTCGTAGGAAAAAGTATGGAGCCTTTACTAACAAAATGGAAGAGGCTGGACCGAAGTCATGTGAAGTCCGCCACGTGACACTCTCCCTTCTGATTCAGGGGAACAGTGCTCGAATCGAGTTGGCTCCTGCCCTGGTGGTCGCGCCGCTTTGTAAGTCATACTTACAAACATGAGTTCTCTGGCACGCCCTTCCGGGCCGCAGTCCCGCAGCGCACGACCCGCAGGCCCCGTTCTGCCGGAGCACGTGAGGGTGCATAACCTGGCCCTCGTGCAGCGGGAGCTGTTCCACGCCGGGCCGATGAGCCGTGCGGATCTTGCGCGAGCAACAGGGCTGACCCGCGTGACCGCCTCCGGACTCGTGGGCGAGCTGATCGCGCGAGAGGTCGTCGTGGAGCAGGGCCCCAGGGCGCGTTCCGGACCGGGGAAGCCGGGAGTCCTGGTGGACCTGGACCGGGACGGTCTGCAGGTCATCTCGCTGGATCTCTCGGGCGCCGAGGCCTACCGCGGTGCGGTGATGGACCTGACCGGCACGATTCTCGCCCGCCTCGAAGAGCCCCGCCGGGGGCGGGAGACCAGCGACCAGGCGCAGGCGACGGTCCTCGCACTGGCGCGCAACCTGCTGGCCCTGGCGGATCGTCGAGTCTTGGGCGTCGGTGTCGGCACACCCGGAGTCGTCTCGGACCAAGGCGTGGTGCTGACGGCGCCCAACATCGGCTGGGACGGCGTCCCGCTGAGGGACCTGCTGCACCGGGAGCTGAGCGTGCCTGTGGTGGTCCGCAATGATGCCAATGCCGCGGCGCTGGCGGAGCAGACCCTCGGGGGCGGTGACCCTGACATGTTCCTCGTCCGTGTGGGACGCGGTGTCGGCGGGGCGCTCATGATCCGTGGCGAACTCGTGGTCGGTCGATACAACGCCGCCGGTGAGATCGGCCATGTGCCGGTGGGTGAGGGCGGCGGTCCGGAATGCGTGTGCGGCAAGCGCGGATGCTTGGAGTCGTGGATCTCGGTGCCGCGGCTGGGTGAGCTGGTGCAGGAGGCGGAACGAGCGGGCCGTCCGATCGAGGACGTGCTCAGCGGCGCCGGAACCAAGCTCGGGATCCTGCTGGCGCCCATCGTCGGCGCGCTGAACCTCTCCGATGTGGTCGTCGCCGGCCCCCGGAGCCTCCTGGAGGGGACGTTCCTCGACGCCGCGCAGGAGGCGCTGCGCAGTCGGATCCTGGGTCGATTCCACACGCAGGTGAGGATGCGCCTGCCGGCCGACAGTGATGACATCGTTCTGCGGGGCGGGCTCGTCATGGTCCTGGAATCTGAGCTGGGAGTCTCATGACACCCCTGTCAGTGCCGCAGACTGACCAAGCCTCCACGGTGCGAGTCGGACTCGATGTGGGCGGGACGAAGACTGACGCCGTCGCCCTCGATGCTCACGACTCCCTCGTCGCGCGTATCCGGCTGCCCACTCAGCCCGGGGCCGCAGGTGTGCTGGAGACGATCCGGACAGCCCTTCGCGGACTGACGGACCAGTGTACGGCCGGCGACGTTCGGTCGATCGGTATCGGCATGCCCGGGCAGGTCGATCCTGGAGGGTCAGTCGTACGGCACGCGGTCAATCTGGGGCTGCAGGACCTGGATCTCCGGGACCTGCTCGAGCGGGTGACCGCGGTGCCCGTCAGTGTGGAGAACGACGTCAAGGCGGCGGCTCTGGGGGCGTATGCCCTCCGGGGCGGCGTGGATGAGGCCTTGGGGTATCTGAACCTGGGCACCGGCGTGGCCGCGGGTGCTGTGCTGAACGGTGAGCTGTGGCGTGGATCTGCCGGCGTGGCGGGCGAGATCGGCCACCTGTCCATCGACCCCACGGGACCTCTGTGTGCCTGTGGCCAGCGGGGCTGCATCGAGGCCTACGCCGGCGGTGGAGCCGTGGCGAGGCGGTGGGGCCGTCCTGGCGCAGGGGCCGTGCATGAGGTCTTTGACGCGGCAGAGGCCGGCGATCGCTGGGCGCAGCGCATGCGTGGAGAGATCGCCTGGGCCGTGGCTTCGGCGGTGCGGGTGCTCACACTGTCCCTGGATGTCTCCACTGTGGTCCTGGGGGGAGGCGTGGCCGCCTTGGGGGGCCGCCTTCTCGATCCAGTTGCTGAGGTCCTCGAGCAGGAGGCGAAGGCCTCGCACTTCCTGGCCTCTCTGCGGCTCGCTGACCGCGTGGAGACCCTGCCTGCCGGCTCGCTGGCCGCCGCGTTCGGCGCCGCCCTGGTAGGGCAGCGACCCCACTGACGACGGCGCCCGCCCCGGAAGTGCCGGGACGGGCGCCGTCGTGGTGCTCAGACGTGCGAGGTCAGAGCGCTGAAGAAGGAGGTCAGTCCTCGATGATCAGCGGGTACACGCCGTTCTCGTCGTGGACTTCCTTGCCGGTCACCGGCGGGTTGAACACGCAGATCATGCGCAGCTCCTCCTCGACCTCCACGCGGTGCTTCTCGTGGCCGTCGAGCAGGTACAGGAAGCCGTCGGTGATGTCGTGCTTCTCGCCGGTCTCCAGGTTCGTCAGCGTGCCCTTGCCGCCGACGCAGTAGACGGCCTCCACGTGGTTGGCGTACCAGAACTCGCTGGTGGTGCCGGCGAAGATGGTGGTCTCGTGGAAGGAGAAGCCGACCTTCTCCTTGCCCAGGACCATCCGGCGCGAACGCCAGTTGCCGTGGCGGATGTCGCGCTCGGTGTCGTTGAGGTCGTCGATGTGCAGCGTGTACATGCAGGTCTCCTGTCAGCTGAGGACGGTCGGTGGGGCGAGTGCTGGCCCGGAGTCTAGCGCGCCGGAGCGGCCCCGGCGGGGACGCGCACCGCGGGGGCCGCTCCGGGCTCTCCGATCAGTGCGGGGGGCGCACCCGCGAAGGCTCGCCCATCTGGCCGGTGGCGGCCAGGACGGCGTCCTCGATGACCTTCAGGCCCTTCTGCAGGTCCTCGGAGTCGATGGTCAGCGGCGGCATGACCTTGACGACCTCGTCCTCCGGACCGGAGGTCTCCACCAGCAGGTTGCGCTTATAGGCCTCGGCGGCCACCTTGCCGGCGGTGTCCGGGTCCGGGAAGCAGATGCCAGAGAGGAAGCCGCGGCCGCGCAGGGTCGCGCCCTTCACATGCCCGGCGATCTGCTCCAGACCCTCGCGCAGCTCGTCGATCTTGCCGGCCAGCTCCTTCTCGAAGGAGTCGTCGGCCCAGAACAGCTCCAGGGCGCGGGCGGCGGTGACGAAGGCGAGGTTGTTCCCGCGGAAGGTGCCGTTGTGCTCTCCGCCCTCCCAGACGTCGAGCTCCGGGCGGAACAGGGTCAGCGCCATCGGCAGGCCGTAGCCGGAGATGGACTTGGATACGCAGACGATGTCCGGGGTGATGCCGGCCTTCTCGAAGGAGAAGAACGTGCCGGTGCGGCCGCAGCCGGCCTGGACGTCGTCGATGATCAGCAGGATCTTGTGACGGCGCAGCAGGTCGGAGAGGCCCTTGAGCCACTCCATGCGGGCGGCGTTCAGGCCGCCCTCGCCCTGCACGGTCTCCACGATGACGGCGGCGGGCTTGTCCACGCCGGAGCCGGAGTCCTCGAGGACCTTCTCCAGCCAGATGAAGTCCGGGATGTCGCCGTCGAAATAGTCGTCATAGGGGATCTTCGAGGAGTTGGTCAGCGGGATGCCGGCGCCGCGGCGCTTCATCGAGTTGCCGGTCACCGACAGCGAACCCAGCGTCATGCCGTGGAACGCGTTGGTGAAGGACAGGATGTGCTGGCGGCCGGTCACCTTGCGGGCCAGCTTCAGCGCGGCCTCCACCGTGTTGGTGCCCGTGGGGCCGGGGAACATGACCTTGTAGTCGAGGTTCCGCGGCTCCAGGATGATCCGTTCGAAGGTCTCCAGGAAGCGGCGCTTGGCCGGGGTCTTCATGTCCAGGGAGTGGGTGACGCCGTCGTTGGCGACGTAGTCCACCACCAGGTCCCGCAGCTCCGGGTGGTTGTGCCCGTAGTTCAGGGCGCCGGCGCCCGAGAAGAAGTCCAGGTAGCGGGAGCCGTCCTCGGTGAACTGGTACGCGCCCGAGGACTTCTCGAACACGGCGGGCCAGTTCTTGCAGTAGCTGCGGACCTGGGATTCACGAGTTTCGAAGATGTCGGTGGCCATGGTGCTGGTCTCCTTGATGGCGCGGCGGAGGTCTCTCCGCCGCTCGGGGGTCAGGTGGACGTCGGGGGTCGGCGCGTCGACGGCGCCGGGCTCAGCTGTCAGAGGTGTTCAGCGGTGAGACCGTGTAGAGGTCCTCGGCCGCGTGCTCCTCGCCGGTCTCGGAGGACGGCGGGAACAGCTCCTCCGTGAAGAGGTCGGATCGGGTGATCTCGGCACCCTGGTCGCGGGCGAGCCCGGTGAACAGCGCGATCGATGCGGCGTTGTCCGCGGTGATCGTGGTCTCCAGTCGGGAGGCGCCGGAGCGTGCCACGACGTCGGCGAGCATCCGGGAGGCCAGGCGGCGTCCGCGGAAGGCGGAGTCCACCGCGACCTGCCAGATGAACAGGGTCTCGGGGTCCCCCGGCCGGTGATAGCCGGAGATGAACCCTGCGGGCTGGCCGTCGACGAGCGCGATCACGGAGGTGTCGGCGAAGTCGCGGGCCCACAGGAGGTAGGCGTACGGGGTGTTGACATCCAGCACGCCGGTGCCGGCGGCCAGCCGCCACAGGGCGGCGCCGTCGGTCACCTCAAGGGTGCGGATCTCGACACGTTCCCCGTTCTGGGCAGGGGTGTCTGCGGAGTTCGACATCGGTTCCACAGTAGTGAGCCACACAGACAGATCAACCCTGACCCCGGTGAAATCGGGGTGAAAACACCCCCTGCTGGCTTTTCCTGCGGGCTTTCCCCGTGGCGCGGCATCCTTGCGGTGAGTGGGATCCGCCACGACGACGCAAGAATCGCAGATCTCATCAAATACTGTGATTGTGCTGTGATCTGAATTTCGGCAAACCGTGTCAAGGGGATGTGAGGAGAGGCACGATATGCCGGATCGAACTGTCAGGCGGCGTCGACGGCGGACCGTGCCGCCTGCACCAGCGCGGCGTCGGTGGTGACATACGATCCTTCCCCTCCTCCCGGCCCTGGGGATCCGTGAGTGACCGGGGAGCCGGCCGAGAGATGGACGACGTCGGCGCCGGCCTCCGCCAGGCCCGCCACATGCGCGGCGCGGACCCCGCCGCCGGCGATGATCTCCAGCCGGCCCGCACCGGCCTCCGCCAGCTGACCGATGACGCTGGTCCCTTCGGGCGCCGTCGCGGCTCCTCCGGAGGTGAGCACCCCGCTGACGCCGAGGTCCAGCAGCTCCTCGACGAGCTGCGGCGGCGTGGTGAGCCCGGCGGCGAGCAGCACATCCACACACCGGTGGACCACCACCGGCAGCCCGTCGGCCGCCTCGACCAACCGGCGCAGGGCGGGATGGTCCAGCCCGTGATCGTCCAGCGCGCCGACGATCACTCCTGCCGCACCAGCTTCCCGCAGCGCGCGCACATCCTGGCGCATCACGGCGACCTCGGCAGAGGAGTAGAGGTATCCGCCGCCGCGCGGACGGATCAGCGGGCGGGCCGGCAGTCCCAGCTCGACCGCCTGGCGGATCATGCCCGACGTCGGAGTCAGCCCTCCGGTGACCAGCGCCTGGCAGAGTTCGGCCCGGTCAGCGCCGTGGTCGTGGGCCACCTGGATTCCTGCTACGTCTTGGACGGCGATCTCGAGCTGCATGGCGGGTCGGCCTCCGTGATCTCCGGGTCATCCCGTCCCGGTAAGGTGCATGTCTGTGACCAAGACTCTCATCCCTGGCCTCGGCTGGACCCTGCACGGCGACGGGCGCACCGTCCGCCCCGGCGACGTCGTCGCCCCCGACGAGCGGCTCAGCTGGGGCCGCACCACCGGCATCGGCATGCAGCACGTGGTGGCCATGTTCGGCGCCACCTTCCTGGTGCCGCTGATCACCGGCTTCCCGCCCTCGACCACGCTGCTGTTCTCCGGGCTGGGCACCATCCTCTTCCTCATCATCACCGCTGGACGCGTGCCCTCCTACCTGGGGTCCTCCTTCGCGTTCCTGGCCCCGGTGGGCGCCTCCATGGGCCAGTACGGAATGTCCGGGGCGCTCGGCGGCATCGTGATGGCCGGGGCCGGACTGTTCCTGGTCGGACTCATCGTCCATGTGGCCGGCACCCGGTGGATCCAGCTGCTGATGCCGCCGGTGGTCACCGGTGCGATCGTCGCGCTCATCGGACTGAACCTGGCCCCTGCGGCCTGGAACAACGTCAACGTCGAGCCCGTGACCGCCACGGTGACGATCGTGGCGATGCTGCTCGCCGGGGTGCTGTTCCGTGGGCTGCTGGGCCGGCTGGCCATCCTCGTGGGCGTGCTCGTCGGCTACCTGGTGGCGGTGCTGCGCGGGGAGGTCGACTTCTCCGGCGTCGGCGACGCCGCCTGGTTCGGTCTGCCGGACTTCACCGCACCGAGCTTCCATGTGGGCACCATCGGGCTGTTCCTGCCGGTGGTCCTGGTGCTGGTGGCCGAGAACGTCGGCCACGTGAAGTCCGTGGCGCTGATGACCCGCCGTGACCTGGACCCGGTCACCGGCCGGGCCCTGATGGCCGACGGGGTGGCCACCATGCTCGCCGGCTCCGGCGGAGGATCCGGCACCACCACCTACGCGGAGAACATCGGCGTCATGGCTTCCTCGCGCGTCTACTCGACCGCCGCCTACTGGGTGGCCGGGCTCTTCGCCATCGCGCTGGGGCTGCTGCCCAAGGTCGGGGCCGTGATCGCCACCGTCCCCGCCGGGGTGCTCGGCGGTGCGGGCACCGTTCTCTACGGGATGATCGGCATCCTCGGTGTCCGCATCTGGGTGCAGAACCGCGTGGACTTCGCCGACCCCATCAACCTGGCCGTGGCCGGGGTGCCGCTGGTCATCGCCATCGCCAACTTCACCATGGAGTTCGGCCAGATCGTCTTCGAAGGCATCGCCCTGGGCAGCTTCGCCGCCCTGGCCATCCACCATGGGATGAGCGCCGTCGCCCGGATGCGCGGTACGGCACTGCCGCCTGAGGCGCGGGACGAGCCCGTTCCCGACGAGGTAGCCCCGCGACCAGGCGCCTGATCCCGCTCGTCTGAACTCCGGGCTTCAGTCCCCCGTCAGCCGTGCCGCGGCCCGCTCGACGACGTCTCCGCGCAGCTCCGTGGTGGCGGAGATCTGCGCCTGGGCGAGCTCGTCATCGGCGTCGGGACGGGACGGCGCGCCGGCGTCGAACGGCGGCTCGGGGTCATACTCCAGCAGCAGCTGCAGGCGCTTGGCGACGTCGTCGCCGTGGATCTCCGCGGTCAGCCGCAGGGCGAAGTCGATGCCGGCCGAGACGCCCGCAGCCGTGATCACCGGGCCGTCGCGGACCACCCGTTCCGCGGTGGGGATCGCCCCCAGACGCTCCAGCAGATGCAGGGAGCCCCAGTGGCTGGTGGCCCGCCGCCCGCGCAGCAGCCCGGCCGCGCCCAGCAGGAATGAGCCGGTGCACACGCTGGTCACCCATTGGGCCTCGGCGGCCTGGTGGCGGAGGAACGCCAGCGTCGGCTCGTCCTCCAGCAGTTCGAAGGTGCCGCGGCCGCCCGGGACGAACAGCACATCGCCCTGCGGGGCCGCCTCCAGCGTGGTGGTGGGCAGGATGCTGAACCCGGCATCGGTGGGCACCGGGTCCAGGGAATCGGCGGCGACGTGCAGCTCGGCCCCGGGCATCTTCGCGAAGACCTGAGCCGGGCCGGTGAAGTCCAGCTGGGTGACGTGGGGGAACAGCAGCGCGACGACGTGCAGGGGCTCGGTCATGATCTCACCTCGGTGAAGTGCTCGACGCGGGGGAACGGGTCATAGAAGTGGTGCAGCAGCTCCAACCTCAGGAAGCCCGGCATCGAGCTGATCAGCGGTCGCGCCTGGGCGAACGCCGCCTCGAACTCGGACTCGCGGCCGGGGGAGACCGGAAGGATGGCGTGCTCTGTGATCATGGGGCGAGCATGGCACAGCGGAGGCTCCTGTGGAAGAGGCGCTGAGGAGGAGAGATGGACAGCAGCATCAGAGAGGCCACGCTCGGTGACCACGCGGCCGTGGTGCAGATCGAGCATCGTGCCGGGCTGCTCTTCGTGGGCACTCCGATGGAGGACATCGCCGACGACGAGGCCGTCACCGCGGAGGAGTTCGCCGCCGTCGTCGCGACCGGCGCCGCCTGGGTGCATGTCTGCGAGGGAATCGTCGTCGGGTATCTGCTGGCCGAACGGCTCGACGACGCCGGCCACGTGGAGCAGGTCTCCGTGGACCCGGCATG
Source organism: Nesterenkonia aethiopica (assembly GCF_039534665.1). Classification (NCBI taxonomy): domain Bacteria; kingdom Bacillati; phylum Actinomycetota; class Actinomycetes; order Micrococcales; family Micrococcaceae; genus Nesterenkonia; species Nesterenkonia aethiopica. The sequence continues at coordinate 56,428 of NZ_BAAAVT010000003.1, forward strand.
GTCCGGGCGCCGGATCGGGGCCGCGCTGCTGGACCGTGCGTCGGCCTGGGCCGCAGAGCAAGGGTTGGACGCCCTGACACTGACCACGTTTGTCCATGTGCCCTGGAACGCTCCCTACTATCGGCGGCTCGGATTCCGGGAGCTGAGCCCCGAGCGCTGGGGTGCCGAGCTGGCCGCGCGGGTGGGCGCAGAAGCGGAGCACGGGCTGGGCAGGTGGCCCCGCATCGTCATGGGCCGACCGACGTCGCTCCAGCCCTGATGATGCTCCGGCGCCCCCGGCGCCCCCGTCGCGTGCTGCCCCTCCGAGATTCTCGAACCCCGCGAAGATCGGTGAGGATCGAGGATCTGGTGGGGGCGCCGCGGGACGTCGTCAGGGCCTCCAGTGGGGGTCACGTCCGATGAACCCCATGAGCTGCGCGGAGGCGGGCGCGTCGTCCTCGACGGGTACCGGCGGGCCGAACTGTCCCGAGGCGCGCATCGCCTCTTCCATCGGGCGCATCCCCTGCAGCAGGGCCTCGGCGTGCTCCTCGTCCAGGGCCGGGTCCTGGCCTGTGGCGACGGCGAGATCCCAGGTGTGCATGAAGACGTCTGCGGTGTAGAAGCGATCCACCATATCCTGCAGCGGCAGCGTGCCCAGCTGCGGGTGGGTGACATCCCGGTCGGCGTCCTCGGCGTCCACCAGGCTCTGGATCTGCTCTCTGTGGTGGCGCCAGGCGCCGTGCGGATCATGGAGCGGGGAGGGGCCGGCGGTCAGGATGACGTCCACGGACCGAAGGAACTCACTGGACCACTCCACCAGGTGGCGCGGGACGTCCCGGGCTCGCCACTCGGGCACAGGAGTGGGCGCGTCCCAGTCCGTGACGGCAGCACTCACTCGTGTGAAGTCCTCGGCGACGCGGCGGTGGCGCGCAGCGGAGGCGGCGGGAAGGCTCATGGCGCTCCTGAGGTCTGCGGCGGTGCGACGAGTGTACTGACGCCTCGGCCCGGGCGGCGAGGGGTCGCGGCCGCCCTGTGCCCGGAACGTGTGCGTCACGGCTCCGCCGCCGTCGGGAGCTGTCTGCGCGTTTCCTGTGAATCTGCCGGCACCTGATGACGCCGAAACTTCTGACCGGTAACGTGACGCGTGTCCACATGTCACCGACGGAGAGGAGTTCACTATGGGACTCGGAGACAAGTTCGACGCCGCGAAGGACCAGGTGTCAGGCCAGGCCAAGGAGGCGGCGGGCAAGGCCACCGGTGACAAGCGCACCGAAGGCGAAGGCAAGGCCCAGGACCTCCAGGGCAAGGTCAAGGAGACCGCCGAGAACGTCAAGGACACGGCGGGCGACCTCAAGGATGCCGCCAAGGGCTTCACCGACAACTTCAAGAAGTGAGTCCGTCCTTCGGGGTGTGAACCTCGAACTCTGAGCGGCGCCGGGATCGCAGATGCGGTCCCGGCGTCGTCATGTCCGGAAGGTTTCCGCGCGACCCACAAGAATCTTCCGAAGAATCTCCAGGAAATATCGGAGAAGATGTTCACAACCGCCGAATGGGCTGTTATTGTTGAGCGCATCATTCCTGTGCCGCAGGATCCGACGAGAGGAGGGGGCGATCACCATGAAGATCACACAGAAGCTGGCTCACAGCACCGGCGCGACCGGCATGACCGGGCGTGATGTCGGGACCGATCGAGCGATCGCCCACCCCCGCGGAGTCCTCGGCGGCATCTATCAGGGATGCACCGCGTGATTCTCGCGCGACGGCAGAGCTGACGCTCGCCGCCTTCCCGCAGCACCGGCACGAAGCGTGGCGCCCCGGCGTCCGCGTTCGGCCCCGTGTGCGGGGACGGCCAGCCTGAGGCTCCCGCAGATCCTCTGCGGTCGGTCCCCCGAAGTCCGTGCTTCCACGGACTGCGCTCGTCTGATCCCCGTGGTCCTTGGTTCTCTTCCGCAGCAGTGCGCGGAGACTTCCACGCCTCATCGCCCAGGCCGTCTTCACTCACTTTGAGCTGAATTCCGCCTGACTGGATCAGTTTTTTTCTCACACATCTTTTTCTGGGCCTACTCATGCCCTTTTTCTTCTCTGGAGTTCATCAGTGTCTGTCGTGCACAGCAGTTCTTTCCATCAGTCTCTTCTGCGCCGGGCCGCCCACTCCGTGGGTTCCGCCATGGTGGAGTGGGCGACGCGCACCCAGCGTAAGCAGGTGCGCCGCGTCCCGCGGCTGAGTCCGCAGGAGGTCCACCGTCGTCGGATGGTGCGCCAGGAGGCCGAGGAGCGCCGTGAGCAGGCCGCCCTGCGCGTGCTCACGTTCCCCCGCCAGTTCTGACCGCATCTGTGATGTCTCACCATCCGGCACGCCGGGTCGCCCCATCGGGCGGCCCGGCGTGGTCACGTTCCTGACCGGCCATGCTCCAGACTGCGCAGCGCTCAGCCGGCCTGCATCGTCGCCGCCAGGGCGAGCAGCCGCTCCTCCTGCCCGTGCCGGCCGATGATCTGCACCGACCAGCTCATTCCGTCCGCATCGGTGTGCACCGGCACGGTGACCGCGGGCAGGCCCAGCACGTTCACCACGGAGGAGTACGGGGTGAACCGGCACTGCTGAATGTAGTCCTCGGCGGGGTCGAGGGAGGCGAACCAGCCCACCGGCGGTGCCCGGAAGGCGAGCATCGGGGTGACCAGCACATCCCAGTCGCCCAGAACATCCTCCGCGTGGTCGGAGGCCTGCTGCAGCGCGGCCCTGGCCTGCGCCGTCTCATCCTCCGGACGCTCGGCGGAGAGCTCCACGAAATGCCGGGTCAGCGGAGCGAGCTGCTCCAGCTGGTCTCCGGTGAACCCGGCCTGCCCCAGGCGGGAGGTCCACAGCGCCTGGAAATGTCGGTGATAGTCGGCAGGCCAGAGGCGTTCCCGGAGGTCGCCCGTGAGGCCGCCGGCCTGACCCCCTCGCGAACGACCCTGCAGTGCGTGCCCGAGAGCCTCGAGTCGTCCGAGCCCCACCTCCAGGGCTCGCACCGCATCCTCGTCGAGCACGATGTCCAGGTCCGGGCTGAACGGCGACTCCGTGGTGACGCCCACCCGCAGGGGGCTCAGCCCCGAGTCCAGGGCCTGTCGCACTGCGCGCATCGCCGGCCCCTGCGCCAGCACGACGCCGGCCTCCGCCTCACGCCGTCGGGCCCGCCGACCGCGCGGCCGGTCCGGAACCTCGAAGCGGTGCCCGGCCATGACGTCGAAGAGCAGCGCCGCGTCCTCGGCGGTCTCGGCGATCGGCCCGGAGACCACCAGGTCCTCCACCCGGGTGGAGGCGGCGTCGTCGGGGAGGCGACCCCGCCCCGGCTTCAGCCCCACCAGCCCGCAGGCCGCCGCAGGGATCCTCACCGAGCCGCCGCCGTCGCTGCCCGGGGCCAGCGGCAGCATTCCGGCCGCCACTGCGGCGGCCCCACCGCCGGTGGAGCCGCCCGAGATCCGGGCTGGGTCCAGCGGGTTCCGAGACGGGGCGGCCAGGGCGTTCTCCGAATAGCAGGGCAGGCCGAACTCCGGCACCTGGGTCTTGCCCACGGAGACCGCGCCGGCGAAGTGGACCCGGCGGGCCAGCGGGTCGTCCCGGCCCGGCACCCGGGGAGGCAGCGCCGTGGTGCCCATCGTGGTGGGCATCCCGGCGACGTCCACCAGATCCTTGAAGGCCGTGGGCAGCCCCAGCAACGGATGATGGGCGGAGAGCTCGCTCAGCCGCGCCGTCCTGTCCCGACCGGTGCCCAGCACGAGGCCGCGCACCGCATCGATCTCCGCGGCGCGGGCCAGCGCCGCCTCAGCGTCCACGTGGAGGAACGCGCCCAGCCGGGAGCCGGCCGCCGCAGCGGTGAGTGCGGTGGTCGCCAGCTCCACCGCCGTCACGTCTCCGGCCAGGAACGCCGCCCGCCAGTGGGCGGCCGTCGCGGCGCGGAAGTCCGTCATGGAGGTGTCCGTGGTGTGTGCCTGATCAGGGGCGGGCGGATCGGCGCGATGGCTCATGACGCCACCCTATGCACCACGGACCCCGAAACGGCAGAGGCGGCACCCGTCTCGGATGCTGGGCCGACGGCGCCGCGCCCACGCCCGCACAGGCGGAGCCGGTAGTCTCGTCGCGGAGCAGATCGTCACATGCCGGGACCCCGTCCCCGTCACCAGGGAGGCAGTCATGTCGGACTTCGAGACAGTGCGCGCCGCTGATGTGCCCGCGGGCGCCCACCTGCTGGACGTCCGTGAGGACTACGAATTCACCGCCGGCCATGCACCGGGCGCGCTGCACATCCCCGTGGATCAGATCCCCACGCGTTTCGAGGCGGAGCTGGACCCGGATGAGGACTACCACGTCATCTGCCGCACCGGGGGGCGGTCGGTGCAGATCACCCAGTGGCTCACCGCCCAGGGGTATTCGGCGGTCTTCGTGGCCGACGGCATGGACGGGTGGGTGGAGGCCGGCCGGCCCCTGGAGGCCGAGGGCGGAGAGGAGCCCCGGGTCCTGTGAGCCAGCCGCCCGAGAACCTGCCCTTCGCCCGCTACTCCTACCTGGGGCCCGCCGGGACCTTCACCGAGGCCGCCCTGCTGCAGATGCCCGGAGCGCACGAGGCCGAACGGGTCCCCGCCGCCTCGGTGCTCTCCGCGCTGACCATGGTGGAGGACGGCACCGTCGACGCCGCCATGGTGCCGATCGAGAACTCGGTCGAGGGCGGGGTGACCGCCACCCTCGACGCCGTCTCGGTGGCGCACCAGCTGCACATCGTCGCCGAGGCGCTGGTGCCCATCACCTTCGTGGTCGCCTCCCGCGAGCCCACCACACTGAGCCGCATCCGCTCGTTGACCACCCACACCCACGCGTGGGCGCAGGTGCGCCGCTGGGCCGAGGTGTCCGTGCCGCATGCCGAGTTCATCCCGGCCTCCTCCACTGCGGCGGGGGCGCGGGCCCTGCTCCAGGAGGACCACGCCGCCGACGCGGCCATCTGTGCTCCCTTGGTGGCGGAGCAGCTCGGGCTGCACGTCGTCGCCCACGGTGTGGAGGACGTCGCCGGGGCGGTCACCCGCTTCGTGCTGGTCTCCAAGCCCGGACCTGTGCCGGAGGCCACCGGGGCCGACAAGACCACGATCATGATCCCGCTGCCGGAGGACCGCGCCGGCGCGCTGATGGAGCTGCTGGAGCATTTCTCCACCCGCGGGGTGAACCTGTGCCGCATCGAGTCCCGCCCCACCGGAGACGGCCTGGGGAAGTACTTCTTCTCCATCGACCTGGAGGGTCACATCGACGAGGCCCGGGTGGCTGACGCGCTCGCCGGGGTCCACCGGATCTCGCCGAAGATCCGCTTCCTGGGCTCCTACCCCCGGGCGGATCAGCGTCCCCAGCAGGTGACCGCCGAAGTCAGCGAAGCCGCCTTCTCCGCGGCGCGCACCTGGATCGAGGCGCTGCGCCGCCGGTGATCAGTCGCTCGCGGTGATCAGTCGCGCGTCTCGTGCGTGGGCTCCCAGTCCTCGGCGGGGTCCACGGTGAAACGTCCGGACACCAGCCACGGCACCGCCGCCACCCCGTTGACGGTCAGCGACGCCGGCCGCACCCGGGCTTCGACCGCGACCACCTCCCCGACGGCGTCGCCGTCGATCTGGAAGGGCAGCGGCTCGGCCATGGTCAAGGTGCTCACCCGGGCCTGACGCACGGTCATGACCGGGATCTCGGCGGAGAACCGGGTGACGGTCTTGGCGATGATCTTGGCCCAGTCCCAGGCGTGCCGCGGGGTGAACAGCACCGCGTCGAGCATGCCGTCGTCGAAGCGGGCCGAGGGGACCAGCACCATCCCGGCCTGGAGCATCCCGCAGTTGGCCAGCAGCACCGAACGGACCCGGTGGGTCTCCGGCTCGGCGTCGTCCACGGCCACGGTGATGGCACGACGGCGCCCCATCACGTGTCGCATGCCGGCCTCGCCGTAGGCGAGCCACCCCGCCCGGGCCTTCAGCGCCTCGCGGGTGTCGTTCATGACTTCGGCGTCGAGCCCGCCGCCAGCGATCACCAGCGAGTTCTCCTTCTCCGTGGAGCCGTCCTCGCGATGCAGGGCCAGGTCGAGGGTGTCCACACGGTGGGCGAGCCCGTGCAGGGCCTCGTCCACGCAGGCGGACAGGTCATGGTGGGGGAGCCCGATGTTGCGGGCGAAGAGGTTCCCGGTGCCCATGGGGATGATGCCCAGAGCGGCGTCGGTGCCGGTCAGCTCCTTGGCCACCGCCCGGACGGTGCCGTCGCCGCCGGCGGCGACGACGATGTCGGCGCCCTTCTCCAGGGCCTCGGCGGCCATCCGCTGGCCGGGGTCCTCCGCGGTGGTGGCCAGCAGCAGCGGGGCGGGCATTCCGGCCCGGGAGCATGCCGAGTGCACCAGCCGGACGACCTCGTCGGCTTCTGCCTTGGTGGGGTTGACCACCAGGGCCACCTGGCGGCCGGCACGGGCCGGGGCGGTCGGTGCGGCCTCCTGCTGATCACGGAGGCGACCGATCTCCGCGATCTCCCCCTGCAGGCGCCGGGTGGTGACCAGGGCGCGGACGATCACCGCCAGCGCGATGACGTGCACGACGGCGGAGACGATCAGCAGGGTGGTCAGCAGCTCCAGGCTCACCGGGACAGTCTATCCAGGCTGACCTGGGGAGCGCCTGAAACCGGCGTGACCCGATAGGCTGGGGCCCGTGATCGACATCAAGGACCTCATCGAGAACCCCGACGCCTACAGGGCCAGCCAGCGCGCGCGGCAGGCCGACGAGTCCGTGGTGGATCAGCTGATCTCCGCGCAGCAGGCCCGGAACGAGGCGATCTCCCGGTTCGAGTCCCTGCGCGCGGAGCAGAAGGCCTTCGGCAAGAAGGTGGCTCAGGCCCAGGGCGAGGAGAAGCAGCGGCTGCTCGCCGAGGTGAAGGACCTGGCCGCCCAGGTGAAGGCCGCCGAGGCGGCCTCCGGGGAGGCCGAGGATCAGCTGCGCGACCTGCAGCGCCGGGTTCCGAACCTCATCCACGACGGCGTCCCCGCCGGCGGGGAGGAGGACTTCGTGGTCCTGCGCGAGGAAGGCACGCCGCGGGACTTCGCCGGCGAGGGCTTCGAGCCGAAGGACCACCTGGCCCTGGCAGAAGGGCTGGACGCGGTCGACATGGAGCGCGGGGCGAAGGTCTCCGGTGCGCGGTTCTACTTCCTCAAGGGCTTCGGAGCCCGCCTGGAGCTGGCCATCATGCAGATGGGGCTGGACAAGGCGCTCGGCGCAGGCTTCACTCCGATGATCACCCCCACCCTGGTGCGTCCGGAGACCATGCAGGGCACCGGTTTCGACGTCGAGCACGACGAGGAGATCTACCGGCTCGAGCGGGACGACCTCTACCTGGTGGGCACCTCTGAGGTGGCGATCGCCGGGTACCACGCCGACGAGATCATGGACCTCACCGGCGGCCCGATCCGCTACGCCGGATGGTCCTCCTGCTACCGCCGGGAGGCCGGCTCGCACGGCAAGGACACCCGCGGGATCCTGCGCGTGCACCAGTTCAACAAGCTGGAGATGTTCATCTACTGCTCCCAGGAGGACGCGGCGGCCGAGCACCGCCGCATGCTCGGCTGGGAGGAGGAGATGCTCTCCGCGCTCGAGCTGCCCTACCGGGTGGTGGACATCGCCGCCGGGGACCTCGGCCTCTCCGCGGCCCGGAAGTTCGACTGCGAGGCCTGGGTCCCCACCCAGGGCACCTACCGCGAGCTGACCTCCACCTCGGACTGCACCACCTTCCAGGCACGGCGGCTGAACATCCGGGAGCGCACCGTCACGCCGGACGGCTCCAAGGGGCCCACCCGCCCGGTGGCCACCCTGAACGGCACGCTGGCCACCACTCGGTGGCTGGTCGCCATCCTGGAGAACCACCAGCAGGCCGACGGCTCGGTGCGCGTGCCCGAGGCGCTGCGTCCGTACCTGGGCGGCCTGGAGGTGCTCGAGCCGGTCGGCTGACCGGGCGGAGCGCCCCGCACCGCAGCACATCGCAGCACAGCAGACGGCGGCGGACCCGGTCAGGGTCCGCCGCCGTCTGCTGTGTCAGCGCTGTGTCACTGCGTAGAAGGGAGCTACTGGCGGATCCAGGCGGTGGCCTCGCCGGGCAGCTGGCCGTCCCGCAGCGGGGCGCTGGTCAGCAGCACCTCGCCTGCCGGCAGCGGAGCCTCGGCGGTGCCGAAGTTCGTGACGGTCACCCAGCCGCCCGGACGGCGGAAGGCGAGGACGTCGTCGCGCCCGGTGTCGACCCACTCGAGAGTCTCCGCGGTCTGCAGCTGGCGGCGCAGCCGCAGCGCGGACCGGTAGAGCTCCAGGGTGGAGTCCTGCTGACCGTCCTGGGCCTCCACGGAGTACTCAGCGAACCACTGCGGCTGCGGCAGGTGGGCCGGGCCGGGGCCGAAGCCGAAGGAGGAGCCCGTACGGGCCCACGGCAGCGGGACGCGGCAGCCGTCACGGCCCTTGTCCACGCCCGGGTTCCGGAAGAACGTCGGGTCCTGCCGGGCGTCGTCGGCGATGTCGCCGACTTCGTGCAGGCCGAGCTCCTCACCCTGGTACAGGTAGGCCGACCCGGGCAGGGCGAGCTCGAAGAGCGTCGCGGCACGCGCACGCCGCTCACCCTGCTCCCGGTCCAGCTGATCCTCCGGCCCGCCGGCGAGCACCCAGGCGGCGCCCTGCTTCTGGTCCTGCTCCGTGCTGCCGACCTGGTCGGCCAGCGGGGGCAGCCCGTAGCGGGTGGCGTGCCGGACCACGTCGTGATTGGAGAGCACCCAGGTGGAGGAAGAGCCGGACTCCGCGGCGAGGGTGAGGCTGTCGACGACGACCTCCTTGAACGCGGCGGCGTCGAACTCCTGGGTGAGCAGGTCGAACTCGAAGGCCTGCCCCAGGCCCTCGGCGCTGGCGTAGCGCGGGCGCCGGTGGCGCTCCACCCAGGCCTCGGCCACGGCGGTGCGCGGCGGGTCGTAGGAGTCGAAGACCTTGCGCCACTCCGCGTAGATCTCGTGGACCTCGTCGCGGTCCCAGATCGGGTGCTGGCCCTCGCCGCGCGGGATCGCGTCCAGCTCCGCCTCCGAGGGCAGCGGGTCGGTGAGGTCCTTGGTCAGCGCGTGGGCGACGTCGATGCGGAAACCGTCGACGCCGCGGTCGGACCAGAAGCGCAGGGTCTCCAGGAAGTCCGCTCGGACCTCGGGGTTGGCCCAGTTGAAGTCGGGCTGTTCCGGGGCGAACAGGTGCAGGTACCACTGGCCCGGCGTGCCGTCCGGCTCGGTGACCCGTGTCCAGGCCGGACCACCGAAGATCGAGGTCCAGTCGGTGGGCGGCTCGGAGCCGTCCGGGCCCGCACCGTCACGGAAGATGTAGCGCTCCCGCTCGGGCGTGCCCGGGCCGGCGGCCAGCGCCTGGCGGAACCACACGTGCTCGTCCGAGGAGTGGTTGGGAACGATGTCCACCACCACCTTGATGCCCTCGGCGTGCAGGGCGGCCACCATCTGGTCGAATTCCTCCAGCGTGCCGATCCGGGGGTCGACGTCGCGATAGTCGGCGACGTCGTATCCGCCGTCGGCCAGGGCGGAGGGGTAGAACGGGCTCAGCCAGACCGCGTCGATCCCCAGCTCGGCCAGGTAGGGGACGCGGGAGATGATGCCCTGCAGATCACCGATGCCGTCGCCGTTCGCATCGGCGAAGCTGCGCGGATAGATCTGATACACAGCGGCCTGCCGCCACCAGGTGGGGTCCTCGGCAGAGATGTGCTGCGGCGAACCGACGACGTCGGTCTGCGGGGTGGAAGTCACAGGGCGGTGTCCTTTCTCAGAGGGTGTCAGATGTGGGTGTCAGATGTGGATGTCAGGTGGTCACGATACGGAGTTCCGGGGTCCTCAGGACTTCACCGCGCCCTGGGTGACTCCGGAGAGCACCCAGCGCTGAGTGAAGACGAAGACCAGGATCGAGGGGGCCAGCGCCATCAGGTAGGAGGCGAAGGAGACGTGGTAGTTGCTGCTGAACTGGCTCTGGAAGAGCTGGTTCACCACGGGCAGCGTCTGCAGGGAGGGATCCGAGATGATTATCGACGGCATCATGAAGTCGTTCCAGGAGAACAGGAAGGCGAAGATGCCCACCGTGGCGCTCATCGGGGCCAGCACGGGGAAGATGACCCGCCAGAACGTCTGCCAGGTGCTCGCGCCGTCGATCCTGGCCGCCTCCTCCAGCTCATGGGGCATGTTGCGCAGGAAGGTGGTCAGCAGCAGCACGTTGAATCCCAGATGGAACATGATGTGCAGGATGCCCACACCCAGCGGGGTGTCCAGGCCGACCATGCCGGTGAGTTTGATCTGCGAGAGCGCGAGCACCGGGAAGGGCGGGAACATGGCGGCCAGGATGTAGAAGAACGCGAACTTGAAGAACCGTCGCTCCCAGTTGGCGTGGATCGCGTAGGCGGCCATGCTGCTGATCAGCACCGCACCGGCCACGGCGATCGCGGAGACGAACACCGAGATGCCGAAGCTGACCGGGAAGTCCGTCAGCCGCCAGGCCTCGATGAAGCCTTCGATGCTCAGCGGGTTCGGCAGGGTGAACGCCTCGCCCTGGACGGCCTGGGCCCCGGATTTGAACGCCATGGACACCGTCACGAACAGCGGAATCAGCACCGTCAGCGTGCACAGTGCGAGCACGACGGTCAGCGGGAGGTTGTACCGGCGCCTGGTGCGTGACGCCTTGCTCGAGGTGATCTCCTGGGTGGACATGATCACTTCTCCTTTCGGCGCATCAGGCGCAGCTGGATGAGGGCGATGGCGAGGGTGATGAGGAAGAAGATGGTGGCGGTGGCCATCTGGTAGGCGTAGTCGCCGTCGGTGAACCCGGAGAAGATGGTCATCGCGACCGAGCGGGTGGCGGTGCCGGGTCCTCCGTCGGTGAGGCCCACGATGATGTCGTAGGCGTTGAGGAAGTTCTTGAAGGTGAGGATGACGTTGATGAGGATGTACCCGCTCATCAGCGGGACGGTGATCTTCAGGAGCTGCTTCCAGGGGCTGGCTCCGTCGAGGGCGGAGGCCTCGTAGACGTCGTCGGGGATGGCCACGAGTCCGGCGATGTAGATCAGCATGGTGCCGGGGATGGCCTGCCAGGCGGTGACGATCACGATGGAGATCCAGGCCAGGTCCGCGTCGGCGAGGATGCTCGACTCCAGCGGACCGAACCCGACGGTCTGGGCGGCCGCCGGCAGGGAGCGGGCGAACAGGAACTGGAAGACGAAGGCGATGATGATCGGCGAGACGACCATGGGAATGACGAAGATGGTCCGCATGGTGATGCGGGCGCGGATCTGGGACGTCAGCCCCACCGCCAGGAGGAAAGCGATGATGTTGGTGACCACCACGGTCACCGCGGCGAAGCCCAGCGTGAAGCCGAAGGACCACAGGATGGCCGGGTCGGTCAGCATGAGCCGGTAGTTGGCCAGACCCACGAAGTCCCAGTCGCCGTAGCCCACCGAGTTCGTGAAGCTGAAGAAGATGCCCATCACCGCCGGCAGGGCGATGGCCAGGGTGAAGGCGATCAGCGTGGGCAGAAGGAACAGCCAATGGGTGAGGTCCGGGCCCCGTCGGGGCCCCGACGTGGAGGGCTGGGGCGCTCGGCGGGTGCCGGAGGATCCCGAGGCTGGGGCGGGGGTGACTGCGGGTGTCCGAGTGTCAGCGGTGCTGTGAGACATGATGCTCCTTGGTCGAGCGGCCGGTCAGGTGCGCTGGGCCAGGCGTGCCCAGTCGGCGTCGAGCGTGCGCAGCATCTGCTCGAGGTCGGCTCCGAAGACGAGGTCCTGGCAGTAGCTCTCGAAGGGGATGGTCAGCGGGATGCCCTGGGAGACGCCTTGGTAGATGGCGCCGCTGTCCACGTAGGGCTGCATCTCGGCGATGCGTTCGTCGGTGACGTCCGGGGCGTCCTCGCGGACTCCGAACCCCAGGGCGTGTTCGTTGTAGGCGTCCTGGATCTCCGGGCGGGCCAGATACTGCAGCAGCTGGCGGGCCTCCTGGGGGTGCCGGGCTCCCTCGGGGATCCACAGGGCCAGGTCCAGGTTGACTCGGACCTTGTTGTCCGCCGGGGCCTCGGTCATGGGCAGCGGGAAGGTGCCGACCTCCAGGTCCGGGTTGATCTGTCCGATCTCGATGAGCGCCCAGGGGCCCTGGAAGTACATGGCCGCCTCGCCGTTGGCGAAGGCGTTGTTGCCGTCGCCGTAGTTGCGGCTCAGCGCATCATGCTGGGTGTACTCGGAGATCTCCAGCATCTTCTCCAGCGGCTCGTGCAGCACCTGGCTGAAGGAGACCGGGGAGTCGGGCGTGACGTCGGGGCCCTGGGCCCGGAGCTGCTGGAAGAAGTCGATGACGTCGACCATCCCGCCCACCGCGTAGTCCACCAGGCCCTGCTTCACGGTCCAGGCGTCGGCGTAGGTGCCGTAGACGGGAGTGACGCCGGCGTCCTGGAAGGTCTCGCAGGCGGCGATGAACTCGCTGTAGGTGGTGGGGACCTCGACGCCGTGCTCGGCGAAGATCTCGCGGTTGTAGATGACCGAGGCGGCCATCATCGAATACGGCAGCACGGAGACGTGGTCCTCGTACTGCGGATAGAGCTGGACCTGCTCCATCACCGGTGCGGCGATGGCCTGGGTCTCGGGCAGGTCGGAGAGGTCGCTGAGCTCGCCGCGCTCCACGAAGCGGGCCATCTCGAAGTTGTAGAGCTGCAGCGCGATGTCCGGCGGCGAGTTGCGGACGAACATGCCGTTGAGCGTGCCTTCGGCGGTGTCATGGATGGGGCGGACCCCGGGGAACTCCTCGCGGAAGTCGCCGAGGAGGTCGCGGACGTAGGGGATGACCTCACGCTTGGTCTGGTAGAAGCGGAGCTCCGTGGCGTCGCTGCGGCCGCCGCCGCAGCCGGCCAGGGAGAGTGCGGCGAGGCCTGCCGCTCCGGCGATGAGACTCCGCCGGGACACCGACGGTGGGGGTGCGCCCATGCTTGTCCTCCTGAGGTGCGAATCGAACCTGTGGTGCGAGCAGGGAATCCATGCGGGAGAAGCCCTGGTGATCTCCGCCACATCCTGTGGTGCGTAAATTTAGCATCTATATTTAAGGCTATCTATGATGGCGGCGTGGATGATCAGGAATCGAGGCAGACGGGCGGACTGGCCCTGAACGGTTTGTCCCAGCGCGTGCTCAACGGCCGACGTCTGCTCGAGTACGCCTGGTCGGGCGAGCCGATGACGGCCACCGAGCTCATGGAGGGCACGGGACTGACGCGCGCCACCGTGCTTTCGTTGTGCCGTGACCTGGTCGAGGCCGGATGGCTGCGGAAGGTGGCCGACGCCCGTGCTGCGGGCCGATATGTGAAGGGGCGGCCGGCGCTGCGGCATGCCTTCTGCCCGGAGGCCGCCTATGTGGTCGGCTGCGACGCCGATGAGGACGTCTTCACCGCCGTCGTCGCGGATCTGCACGGAGAGGAATTGGCGCGCGTCCGCCGGGAGGTGCGCGCCCTCCGGGATCCTGGTCTGCGGAGGGAGGAGCTCGAGGCACTCGTCGATGCCGCGCTCGCGGCGGCGGGTGTGGCCGGGGAGCGCGTGGCCGCCGTCGTCATCGGTGTGCCCGCACCGGTGGACCTGCAGGGCGCCTCGCCCCCGCCCGACGACGACGCCCACTACTGGAGCATCGCCAACCCCGGCTACGCCGACATGTTCCAGGACCGGGGGTGGATGGTCCGACTGGACAACGACGCCAACCTCGGAGCGCTCTACGAGGCTGCCGACGGGGCGGGGGTGGGGGCGCGCTCCTTCGCCGTGCTGCTGGCGGCCGAGCGGTTCGGCGCCGGCATCGTGGTCGACGGCGCGCTGCTGCGCGGCACGCGCGGCCGCGTGGGCGAGCTGCGCGTGCTGGACATGGTCTCCGGCGTCGATGCGCCGCACGGCCTGGGGCGCCGCACGCGATGGGAGATCCAGCGGATGGCCGACGACGGCCTGCTGGCCTCGGAGCTGGCGGAGCTTCCGCCGGAGGACTGGGGCGCGGAGGCGCTGCTCGAGGCGGCGACGCGGGGCGATCCCGTCGCCCTGGAGATCGTGGACCGTCTGGCGCGACGCCTGGCGCCCGTGGTCACGCTGCTCACCGGCCTGTTGGACCTGGATCGTATCGTGCTGGCGGGCCCCTTCGCCGCTTCGGCGGAGCCGCTGCTCAGTCGCACCCGGGAGATCCTGGAGGCCTCGGTCGTCTTCCGCTGCCCGGAGCTCGTGGCCTCCACCGCCGGCGGTGACGTGGTCCTGCGCGGTGCCGTCTCGCGGGCGGTCGACGTCGTCAGGGAGCGGGCGCTGCTGGACTGACCATCGGCGCGTCGCAGGGCCGTCCAGACGGGGCCCTTTCTTTTGTCTCTCGAAGAGGCCATAATCCCTGTGAGTCACATCACCCAGGGAAGGCATCGCCATGCAGGCATCACGGATCACCACCATCGGCGCCACGACGACGACCCTGCTGCTCGGCCTCACGGCCTGCGGCGGGGGCGGCGGGGGAGGGGAGGCCAATGCCTGGGTGCTCAACGGAGGGGTCTGGCCCGTCGTCGAGGAGGACTTCGAGGCCTGGAACGAGGAGAATCCGGATCAGGCGATCACCGTGGACTCCTTCGCCAACGACGTCTACAAGGAGCGCATCCGCACCGCCGTCGGCTCGGGCGAGGCGCCCACGCTGATCGTCGGCTGGACCGGCGGCACGCTGCTGGAGTATGTGGAGCACGATTACGTCGTCGACCTCACCGAGTCCACCGAAGACCTGCGCGAGCGGCTCATCGACTCCGTGGTCGCCAACGGGGAGGTGGACGGCAGCACCTACGCGGTGCCGATGAACAACGTCCAGCCGGTGGTCATGTACGTCAACCAGGCCGTCTTCGACGAGGTCGGCGTCGACGTCCCCACCGACTGGGACGAGATGCTCGAGGCCGTGGAGGCCTTCAACGACGCCGACATCGTCCCCTTCGCACTCGCGGGCGGCTCCCGATGGCCGATGCTGATGTGGGCCTCGTACCTGACCGACAGGATCGGCGGTCCGGAGGCCTTCGACGCCGTCGTCGCCGGCGAGCCCGACGCCTGGTCCCATCCGGCGATCATCGAGGCGCTCGAGCGGGTCCAGGAGCTGCTCGACGCCGAGGCCTTCGACCCGAACTTCTCCTCCGTGGTGGCCGACCAGAACGAGGATGCCCAGATGCTCGCCGACGGGCGGGCCGCCATGGTGCTGCAGGGATCCTGGGTGTACTCGCGCATGCTCGAGGACGTCCCCGACTTCGCCGCCTCCGGGGACCTGGCGTTCACCACTTTCCCGGAGATCCCGGGCGGGGCAGGGGACCCGGCCAACATCGTGGGCAACCCGGCGAACTTCTGGTCCGTGTCCGCGGACGCCTCCGAGGAGGACCAGCAGGCGGGGATCGACTACCTCAGCGAGCACCTGTTCAACGACGAGTCCGTGGACGCCATGCTGGAGACGGGCAACATCCCGCCGCTGGAAGGGCTCGAGGAGAAGATCGCCGACACGGAGGACGAGGAGTTCCTGGGCTTCGCCTATGACATGGTGCGAGACGCCCCGAGCTTCCAGCTGTCCTGGGACCAGGCGGTGGACCCGAGCCAGGAGCAGCCGCTGCTGGAGAACCTGGAGAGCGTCTTCCTGGGGCAGATCACCCCGGAGGAGTTCGCCGAGAACATGAACGCCACTCAGCCGGAGTGAGGGCCGGAGTCAGTGATCAGTCGTCGCTGCGCACGCGGGAGGCCACGGCCTGCAGGTGCGTGCGCAGCGTACGACGCATCAGCTCCGGGTCTCCGGACTCGAAGGCCTCCAGCACCGCTTCATGCTCGGCCAGGGCTTCGTCCAGATCCAGCTCTCCGTGGTCCACCGTCTGGCGGAGGCGCTGCACATGGGCGCTGAGTGACTCACTGGTCTGCAGCAGATAGCGGTTCCCGGCCGCCTCGAGGATGACCCGGTGGAAGTCACGGTCAGCCTCGAAGTACTCCCGCAGGTCCTCGAAGTCCTGCGGGGCGGCGTCGCCTGCCGTGTGGCTCTCGGCGTGGCCCTCCTGGGTCCGCAGGGCGCGTACCCGTTGGGCGGCGCGGACGTGCCGCTCGTGGGCGGCGCGCAGCACAGGGGCCAGGGCGGCGGCCCGCTCGGCGGCGCGCTCCACGGCGGCCATCTCCACGATCATGCGCATCTCGAACAGTTCGCGCAGCTGCTGGCCGCTCAGTTGGGGCGCCACCCGGTATCCCTTCAGCGCCACCCGGGTCACCAGCCCGGTGTGCTCCAGCTGCACCAGAGCCTCCCGCACCGGGGTGGGGGAGACGTCCAGCTCCCGGGCCAGGGCGTCGATGCTCATCGAGCTGCCCGCAGGCGCCGAGCCGTCCAGGATGCGGTCGAACAGGGCGGAGTAGACCTCATCGCGCAACGCGCGCCGGGCCACCCGGGCGCCGGGGTCGGTGGCATCGGAGTCGCCGCCGCGGAGGTCGGAGCGGCGGCCGGAGCGAGGGCTGAGCGAGCGGTTCATCGTCTGGTGATCCTAGCGGGTCGACGGCGACACGGTCCTGCATCTTCCTATTTCCTATAGGATATGCGAGCATGTGGTCCGAACCACAGGACCTGCGTCACAGTCCGGGGAAGGTCGTCCGATGCCCCGGCAGAGAGGACCCGCCCATGCCCGTCCAGACCCCGAGCCCTGTCCCGTACGCGGCGGAGACCTGGCCCATCGCCGGCAACATGCTCGCCTTCGGCCCCACCGGCCCCAGCGGGCGCCCCTGGTGGGACGAGCCCGCCTCCGCCTGGGCCGACTGCCTGGCCCAGATGCGCGACCTCGGCTTCACCCACATCGATCCCACCGACGCCTGGCTGCCGCTGCACCGGCTCAGCGACGCCCGGATCGCCGAGTTCAAAGCGGTCCTGGCCGACCACGGCCTGCAGATCCCCTCGATCTCCATGACGCGGAACTCCGTGGTGGACGTCCAGCACGGGGAACGGAACCTCGCCGACGCCCACCGGCTCCTCGACCTGGCTCCGGAGTTCGGCGCCACCATCGTCAACACCGGATTCATGCAGGCCTTCACCTCCGCCCAGGCCGACGCCCTGTGGTTCTGGCTGGCCGACGGGCACGTGGACGACCCCGCCCTGCGGCCCCTGGCGGTCGAGCGCATCCGTGAGCTCGGCGACCACGCGCAGGCCAACGGCGTCGAACTGAGCCTGGAGATGTACGAGGACACGTTCGTCGGCACTCCCGATGAGGCCGTGGCCTTCCTCCGCGACGTCGACCATCCGGCCGTCGGGCTCAACCCCGACCTCGGCAACCTGGTGCGGCTCCATCGCCCCGTGGAGGACCCCGACGCGATGTTCGAGAAGGTCCTGCCGCACACCAACTTCTGGCACATCAAGAACTACTCGCGGGACTTCGACCCCGCCACCGGGGCCCACGCCACCGCGCCGCTGCCGCTGAAGCACGGCTACATCAACTACCGGCGCATCATCCGCCGGGCCCTGGAGCTCGGCTTCACCGGACCGTTCTGCTGCGAGCACTACGGCTCCGACTCCATCGGCGTCTGCGCCGAGAACCGTGACTACATCCGCCAGGTGCTCCGCTCCGCGCTGCCCACCGGCTGATCCCGTCCCTGACCCAAGGAGAACACCCGCATGACCACCATCAGCACCGTCACCGTCGTCGGCGCCGGCTACATGGGTGGCGGCATCGCCCAGTCCATGGCTCTGGCCGGCTTGGACGTCCAGATCGTCGACGTCGACTCCGAGACCACCGCCCGCGGCCTGGAGCGCCTGCTCGCTGAGGCCCAGCAGTTCGAAGACCAGGGCCTCTACCCGGCCGGCTCCACGGAGACCATCCGCACCCACCTGAGCGCCGGCACGAGCTTCGAGGCCGCCGTCGCCCGGGCCGACCTCATCGAGGAGGCCGTCTTCGAGTCCCCCGAGGTCAAGCAGGAGGTCCTCGGGCGCATCTCCGAGCACGCCCGTGAGGACGCCATCATCGGGACCAACACCTCCACCATTCCCGTCCACGTGCTCGCCCCGCATGTGACCAACCCTGGCCGATTCCTCACCGTCCACTTCTCCAACCCGGCCCCCTTCATCCCGGGTGTCGAACTCGTCTCCGGAGAGGCCACCGAGGCCTGGGCGGTCGAGGCCGTCAAGGAGCTGCTGCCGCGCATCGGCAAGGAGGGCGCCGAGGTCGCCGACGTGCCCGGCATGGTGCTCAACCGCCTCCAGTACGCTCTGCTCAAAGAGGCCGTCACCGTCGTCGAAGAGGGCGTGGCCACCCCGGAGGCGGTGGACATCATCGTCCGTACCACCTTCGGCTTCCGGCTGGGCTTCTTCGGGCCCTTCGCCATCGCCGACCAGGCCGGCCTGGACGTCTACGCCAAGTGCTTCCGCATCGTCGAAGAGGCCTTCGGAGAGCGTATGGCCACCCCGCAGATGCTGCTCGACCAGGTGGAGTCCGGCCGTCACGGGGTGAAGAACGGCAAGGGCTGGACCGGCGACTTCGACGAGCAGACCGCCGCCGAGCTCATCGCCTACCGCAACAAGGCCTACGCCCGGATGGGTGACCTGCTGCGCGAGCTCGGCCCGGCGCCGACGGGCACCCGCCCCGAGGGGACGGACTGAGTCCCATGGACGGCATCACCCTCGCCGTGGAGCACCCCACCTGGGCGCTCATGCTCATCGCGGTCGCCGCCATCGCGGCCCTGCTGGTGCTCATCGTCAAGGTCAAGCTCCACGCCTTCTTCGCCCTGATCATCGTCTCCCTGCTCACCGCACTGGTCGCCGGGATCGGCATCGGCGACGTCCTCGACGTCGTGGTGAGCGGATTCTCCACCACCGTGGGCAACGTGGCGCTGCTCATCGGCTTCGGCGCGGTGCTGGGCCGCCTCGTGGAGGCCTCCGGCGGCGCCCAGGTGCTGGCGGACCGTATGCTGCGCACCTTCGGCGAGCGCAAGGCGCCGCTGGCGCTCGCCGTGGCCTCCCTGTTCTACGCCTTCCCGATCTTCCTGGACGCCGGGTTCATCGTGATGCTGCCGATCATCTACACGGTGGCCCGCCGACTGGGCGGCAGCTTCATGCTCTACGTGCTGCCCTCCATCGGGGCGTTCCTGATGATGCATGCGCTCACCCCGCCGCATCCGGGCCCGACGGCGGCGGCCACCGTGATGGGCGCCGACGTCGGCACCGTGCTGCTGGTGGCTCTGCTGGTGGGTCTGCCCACCTGGTACCTGGCCGGCTACCGACTTGGCCTCGTGCTGGCCAGGCGATACCCCGGCTACCCGGTGCCGACGCTGTTCGGTGAACCCGAAGTCAAGGAGGAGGACGAGCTGCCGGCTTTCGGCACGGTGATCGGCTGCCTGGTGCTTCCGCTTGTGCTGATCTTCTTCAACACGCTGTCCTCCACGCTGGAGGCCGACGGCACGCTGCCCACCGAGAGTCCCGTCTACGCGCTGTCCCAGCTGATCGGCCCCACCCCGGTGGCGCTGCTGATCTCCTCTCTGGTAGCCATGTACCTGCTGTACATCCGCCCCCGCCGGGCCCGCGGCGCCACGGTGGGCTCGGCGCTGTCCGACCTCACCGACAACGCCCTGGCCCCGGTCTGCTCGATCATCCTGATCACCGGAGCCGGCGGTGCCTTCGGCGCCGTGCTGACCGCCACCGGCATCGGGGAGTCCATCGCCGACGGCCTCGACGCCATGGGGCTGCCGGTCATCCTCGCCGGGTTCCTGGTGGCGGTGGTCATCCGCGTCGCCCAGGGGTCGGCCACCGTCGCGGCCACCACGGCCGGCTCCATCATGGCCCCCGCTGTGGCCGGGCTCGGCCTGGACGGCTTCGCGCTGGCCACCGTGGTGGTGGCCATCGTGGCGGGCTCCATCACCTGCTCCCACTTCAACGACTCCGGCTTCTGGCTGGTGGGCCGTTTCTGCGGGTTCGACACCATGACCACGCTGAAGACCTGGAGCGTCATCGGCACCGCGATCGGCGTCATGGCCTTCCTGCTGAGCTGGGCGGCCTACGCGCTGGTCGTCTGAGAGAACGGAACCGAGGACACCTGATGACCTACCTGATCAACGACGCCTCCGACTTCGCTGCCGAGGCGGTGGCGGGATTCGTCGCCGCCCACCCTGAGCACGTGATCGCCGTCCATGGAGGGGTGGTCCGGGCGCGGCAGACACCGCCCGGCCAGCCCGCCCTGGTGATCGGCGGCGGCTCCGGCCACTACCCGGCCTTCGCCGGCTGGGTCGGCCCAGGGATGGGCCACGGCGCCCCCTGCGGCAACATCTTCGCCTCCCCCTCGGCCTCCCAGGTGCATGCGGTGGCCCGCAACGCCGACAACGGGGGAGGGGTCATCCTCGGCTTCGGCAACTACGCCGGCGATGTGCTCCACTTCGGGGCGGCCGCCGAGAAGCTGCGCGCCGAGGGCATCGACACCCGTATCGTGGCCGTCACCGACGACGTCGCCTCCGGGCCCGCCGACCAGCGGCGCACCCGGCGCGGCATCGCCGGGGACCTGCCGGTCTTCAAGATCACCGGTGCGGCCATCGAGGCGGGCGCCGACCTGGACGAGGCCGAGCGGATCGCCCGCCGGGCCGACAGCGCGACGATCTCCCTGGGCGTGGCCTTCGACGGCTGCACCCTGCCCGGGGCCCAGGAGCCCCTGTTCCACGTGGAACCCGGCACCATGGGGGTCGGCCTGGGCATCCACGGCGAACCGGGAGTGGAGGACCGTGCCCTCGGCACCGCCGACGAGGTCGCGGACCTGCTGGTGGAAGGCCTGCTCGCCGAGCTCCTCGCCGTGCAGGCCGCGGTCGCTCCCGCCGGACACTCCGGCCGGGTGGCGATGCTGCTCAACGGGCTGGGCACGGTCAAGTACGAGGAGCTCTTCGTGGTCCACCGGCGGGTGGCGGAACGTCTTGCCGACGCCGGGCTCACCGTGGTGCGTCCCGAGGTCGGTGAGTTCGTCACCAGCCTCGACATGGCAGGTCTCTCGCTGACCCTCGTGGTCCTCGATGAGGAGTTGGAGCGCCACTGGCTCGCCCCCGTAGACACTCCCGCGCTCCGGCGCGGCGGCGCCGTCGTCGGACCCAGTGCTGAGGCCCCCTCCCGCGATGAGATCTACGCTCCCGGCGCCGAGGCGATCCCGGAGGCCGCCGAGGCCTCCCGGGCCTGCGCCGCCCAGGTGCTGCGGCTGGTGGAGCGCTTCGAGGCCACCTGCGCGGCGCACGAGGAGGAGCTGGGCCGCATCGACGCGGTCGCCGGAGACGGGGACCACGGTCAGGGCATGCGCCTGGGCACCCGGGGTGCGGTGGCCGCCGCCCAGGAAGCCCTCGACGGCGGCGCCGGGGTGCGCACGCTGCTGGTGCGGTCCGGCTCCGCCTGGGCCGAATCCGCCGGAGGCACCTCCGGAGCCCTGTGGGGCGCCGCTCTGACGGCAGCCGGCGGTGCGCTGAGCGACGATGCGGCCCCCACTGACGCCGACGTCGCCGCCGCACTGGGCGCCGCCGTGGACGCCGTCGCTCGGCTCGGGGGGGCCCAGCCCGGGGACAAGACCATGATGGACGCCGCCGCCCCCTACGCCCGGAGCCTGGCCGCGACGTTCCACGCCGACGGGGATCTGGCCGCCGCCGCACGGCAGGCCGCTCGCACCGCCCAGCAGGCCGCGGAGGCCACCGCAGAGCTCACCGCCCGGCTCGGCCGCTCCCGGGTGCTGGGTGAGAAGTCCCGCGGCACCCCTGACCCCGGGGCGGTCTCCTTCGGCATGCTCGCCGCCGACGTCGCCTCCTGGCTCGAGGCCCGCTGATGGGACTGGCCGCGACGTCGTCGTGCTGGATCGGCACCAGCTGGAAGATGACCAAGACCCTCGCCGAGGCGCGCCGTTACGCGGCCGGACTCGCCGAGACTCTCCAGGCCCGCCCGGAGCTGACCGACGCTGTGCAGGCATTCGTCATCCCGCCGCACACCGCGCTGGCCGAGGTGGACCGGCAGCTGCAGCACGTCCAGGCCCAGGTGCTGCTGGGTGCCCAGAACGCCCACTGGGAGGACGCCGGCGCCTGGACCGGGGAGATCTCAGTGCCGCAGGCGGCCGACGCCGGGGCCCGGCTGATCGAGATCGGCCACTCCGAGCGGCGCGAGCACTTCGGCGAGACGGTGGAGATCACCGCGCTGAAGGTCCGCGCCGCGCTGCGCCATGGGCTGCGGCCCCTGCTGTGCGTCGGTGAGCCCGCCTCGGTCCGGGACGCCGACGAGGCCGAGGAGTTCATCCTCGCCCAGGTGCGCGGGGCGCTCGCCGGGCTGGACTCCGCCCAGTTGGCGCGGGTGTTGGTGGCCTATGAGCCCATCTGGGCCATCGGCGAGCACGGCAGGCCCGCCACGGCGCAGGAGCTCGCCGCGCCCTTCGCCGCCCTGGACCGTGCCTACGGCGCCCAGGTGGAGGCGGTGCTCTACGGTGGCTCCGTCAACCAGGACAATGCGGCTGAGCTGCTGGAGATCCCCGGGGTGGACGGGCTGTTCGTCGGCCGCTCGGCCTGGGGGCTGGACGGGTATCTGGAGCTGCTGAAGATCGGGGCCTCCCATGGGCGGGCCCATCGTGGCAGGCTGGACGGATGAGCTCCATGACGCTGGACGACCTGCTCGAACCCGGATCCACGCTGCGCAAGGTCGCTGACGGCGCCACGTGGTCGGAGGGGCCCTGCTGGGTGCCGGACGCCGGCGTCGTGCGCTGGTCCGACATCCCCGGCGACCGCATCCTGCAGTACGACCCCGCCAGCGGGGAGACTACGGTGCATCGGGAGGGTGTGGAGTTCACCAACGGGCGGACGCTGCGTCCCGACGGCGCGGTGGTGCAGTGCTCCCACGGGCTGCGCCGGGTGGAGGTGGAGGTGGCCGAGGGTCAAGGTCCGGCGGTCACTCCGGTGGTGGAGCGCTGGGCCGAGGGGCGGTTCAACTCGCCCAACGACGTCGTCGTCGCCTCCGACGGAGCCGTCTGGTTCACGGATCCGCCGTACGGCATCGTCAACCCGGAGGAGGGTCACCCCGGGGAGATGGAGTACGGCGGCTGCCACGTGTTCCGCGTGGACCCGCACTCTGGGGAGGCCCAGCCGATGGTCACCGAGATGGGCGACCCCAACGGGCTGGCGTTCTCCCCCGACGAGTCGGTGCTCTACGTCAGCGACACCCTCGCCGCCCGGAAGCCGGGAGAGGGGAGCCCGCACCATGTGCGCGCCTACCCGGTGATCCGCGACGGGGAGGCCGCCCGGACCGGTCGGGCGGTGCGCTGCGGCGAGGGTTGGACGCTGTTCGAGATCGCCGAGGGTGTGCCGGACGGCATCCGGGTGGACGTGGGCGGCCGCATCTGGAGCTCCGCCGGGGACGGAGTGCACCTGTACTCGCCGTCCGGCGAGCATCTGGGGCACCTGCCGGTCCCGGAGGTGGTGTCGAACCTGTGCTTCGGCGGCCCGGACGGCCTCGACCTCTACATCACCGCCACCACCGGGCTGTACCACCAGCGGGTCACCGTCCGCGACGCCGCCTGGCGCGGCTGACAGCGCTCGCCCTTCACAGAAGATCGTCCCTCCGTGAGAGATCGTCGCTGTATCGAGGGACGATCTCTCATAGAGGGACGATCTTTCGTATGTGCCCTGGGGTTCCGCTGCGACGTCGTCCCTGGTCAGCTGGAAGACATGACGTTCGGGCTCCTGGCCGCCGTCGAGGCGGCATACCGAGCCGACCCGTTGAGCAAGACCCAGTGGGATGACCCGTATCCGCAGCGCCTCCTGCCAGGCGAAGACTGGGCGCCGCCCGAGGACGCGTATTCCCGGGTCAGCGAGCCTGAGAAGTACCGGATCGTCGGCGCACGGGCCCGGGCCTGGGAGCGTGCGCTGGAGCGGCTGGGTCTCGGTGACGCCGGGCTGGCCACAGCGCCGACCACTGGTCCGACGGCAGCGTTGAACGCGGTGCCGACGGCCTGGACCTTCCAGCCGGAGCAGCCGCAGGTGCGTCTCATCGTGCCCCGGTGCTCCTGGGGTGGGAGCCGGACTGCGGCTGCGACGCCTGCGATTCCGGCTCCGCAGATCTGCTGGAGGCTGTCGACACATTGATGGTGACCGTCGTCGCAGGGATCACGTATGTCCGAGGAGGCCGCGGGCGGCGCCGCTGGGAGGTCAGGACGACTCCCGACGGGTGGTCAGGCTACGGCCTGAGAGGTTCACGCGACATCGACGGCATCCTGGCCGACGCCCGCGCGGGCCGGGTGCGTCGGGGGTGGCAGGTGCTGCGCGGGGAGCCCTGGTGGGCCGCTCGGTAGGCTGAGCCCATGCCTCCAGAGTTGCCCCGGATCCTCACCGACGACGTCGTCGGCGTCCGGTGGGCGCGGTGGTACTTCGCGGTCCAGGCGCTCGGAGGGATCATGTGGTGGGTGGGTGTCTTCACCGTCCCGTGGGTCCGCCGGTCGACACTCGGGGGACTCGACCCAGTGCTTGTGGGGATCCTGGACGTGCCGCTCTTCGTGGTCGCCTCAGCGCTGGTGGCCGCTGGACTGCGGCCGCTGATCTGGGTGGCCGTTCCCTGGACGGTGCTGGTGACGGCTGCGATGGTCGGGTACGCCTCGATCACCGGGCAGGCGGGCTGGGGTGCGCTGATCATGATCGCGGCGGCCTGCGGCTCGCTGGGAGCCGGGGAAGTCCTGCGTCGCGGGCGATTGCCGGCCGAGCTGCTGCTGCGCGGGCCCTTCCGCTTCCGGGTGGCGCGGGCCTCGAGCCGTGGTCGACTGGTGCGGCAGACGTTCGCTCAGCTGGCCGTCTTCTGGCTGCTGTTCCTCGTCGTCCTGCCCGGGATCATCCTGTGGTGCGAGCACCGGTGGGGCCTGGGGCTCGAGCTGCAGGGCGCCGTCGCCGGCATCGTGGCCGCCGTGGGTGGCGTCGTGCTTCTCGGCGCGAGTCTGCTGGGCGTCTGGTCCGCCTGGACCATGTGCACGCTCGGTGAGGGCACTCCGCTGCCGGCGGCCCAGCCCCGCCGTCTGGTGACCGCCGGGCCCTACCGGCACCTGCGCAACCCGATGGCGGTGGCCGGCATCGTCCAGGGAGTGGCCGTGGGCATGCTGGTCGGGTCCTGGCTGGTGATCGCCTATGCCGTGGCCGGTTCCCTGATCTGGAACACTCTGGTCCGGCCGCTCGAGGAGGCTGACCTCGCGGCCCGGTTCGGCGCCGAGTTCGACGAGTATCGCCGCCGAGTGGGCGTGTGGCTGCCGCGGTGGGAGAGCCTGAGAACGCGCACCTGAGCAACTTATCGTCTCCTCATGAGAGATCGTCGCTGTATTGAGGGACGATCTCTCACCGAGAGACGATCTGCCGTGCCGTGCGGGCGCCCGAGCCTCCCGTGCACTCTGCGAGAGCGTGACCATCTCTGTCGCTGTGCACATCACCCTCGACGCCGCCTCGCATCCTCCCCTGACCTGTGGCGCTTGACACCCTCGTGCGCGGTATTTAGTCTTGCGGAAAGACGAAATAGGGATCACACTCCGGTGGCACCCCCGGGGGGGCATCCGTCGCGGCACCGGCGACGACGCTCCCGCCGCCGCGCCGAGCACACCGCCGACCGCACCGTCGTCGGCGTGCTCGGAGGCGCCGGCGTCCACCACCTCGCACCGAAGGGAAAGGACCCCTCATGAGCCGCAGAACACCGCTCCGCATCGCCACCGCAGGCGTCGCGGCCACCTCTCTGCTCGCCCTCTCCGCCTGCGGCGGAGGGAGCGGCGGAGACGGCGCCGACGCCTGGATCCTCACCGGCGGCGGCTGGCCCACGATCGCCGAGGACTTCGACCGCTGGAACGAGCAGGCCGAGGACGGCGAACAGATCTCCGTGGAGGAGTTCGAGAACGACGCCTACAAGGAACGCATCCGCACAGTGGTCGGCTCCGGCGAGGCACCCACGCTGATCATGTCCTGGACCGGGGGCGCGCTGAACGAGTACGTCGCCCAGGACCGCGTGGTGGACCTCACCGAGCAGGTCGGCGAGCTCGAGTCCCGCGTGCACGAGTCCGTCTGGCAGAACGGCGAGGTCGACGGCGCCCAGTATGCGGTGCCGATGAACGACGTCCAGCCGGTGGTCATGTACTACAACCAGGAGCTCTTCGACGAGGTCGGACTCGAGGTCCCGCAGACCTGGTCCGAGGTCGAGGAGGCCATCGAGGTCTTCAACGAGCACGACGTCACCCCGTTCTCGCTGGCCGGCGGCTCCGTCTGGCCGGCGCTGATGTGGCTGCAGTACCTCACCGACCGCCACGGCGGCGAGGAGGTCTTCCAGGCCGTGGTCGACGGCGAGGCGGAGGCCTGGAGCGACGAGTCCATCCTGTTCGCGCTGGAGACCATCCAGGATCTGGCCACCGAGGGCGGCTTCGACGCCGACACCTTCACCGGAGTCGACGCCGGCCAGAACGAGGACGCCCGCCTGCTCGCCGACGGCGAGGCCGCCATGCTGCTGCAGGGCTCGTGGGTCTACGCCACCGTGCACTCGGACTTCCCCGACTTCGCGGAGTCCGGGAACTTCGGCTTCGCCGAGTTCCCCGTCCTGGAGGACGGCGCTGGGGACCCCAGCAACATCGTGGGCAACCCGGCCAACTTCTGGTCGGTCTCCGCCGACGCCTCCGAGGAGGAGCAGCAGGTCGCCCTGGACTACATCACCGAGCACCTCTACAACGAGGACACCGTCCAGACCATGGTCGAAGGCGGCGGTCTGCCCCCGCTGAACGACATCGACGACGTCATCGCCGAGACCGAGGACGCCGACTTCCTGCAGTTCGCCGACGAGATCGTCGCCGGGGCGAACCACTTCCAGCTCTCCTGGGACCAGGCGGTGGCGCCTGAAGTGGCCCAGCCGCTGATGGAGAACCTGGAGAACATCCTCCTGGGGACCATCACTCCGGAAGAGTTCGCCGAGAACATGAACGCCTACCAGGACTGAGCCCACCAGCATCATGACTCAGACCGCTTCCCCCGTCCGCCGTGGCGGGATCACCGGGCGGCGCCAGAAGGGACCTTCGTTCCTCATGGCGCTGCCCGCGGTCCTGTTCTTCGGCGTCTTCGCCCTCATCCCGCTGGCCGGCGTGGTGGTCCTGTCCTTCATGAGCTGGGACGGCCTCGGTTCTCCCAGCTTCGTGGGACTGGACAACTGGTTCCGGATCCTGGAGCGCGACCACACGCACAACGCGCTGTGGCTGACCTTCGTCTTCGTGACCGTCTCGTTCATCTTCCAGGCACCGGTGGCGCTGCTGCTGGGTGTCTTCATGGCCGGCGTGCAGAAGTACCGAGCCTTCCTGTCGGTGCTGTTCTTCCTGCCGCTGCTGTTCTCCTCGGTGGCGGTCGGTCTGACCTTCCAGGCGCTGTTCAGCCCGAACTACGGGATCAGTACGGCCCTGCCCTTCGACTGGCTGCCGGCTCAATGGCTCGGGAACCCGGACATCGCCCTCTACGTGGTGATCTTCGTGGTGGGATGGTGCTTCGTCCCCTTCCACTCGCTGCTCTACCAGGCCGGCGTGCGCCAGATCCCCGCCTCCCTGTACGAGGCGGCCACCATCGACGGCGCCGGGCGGGTGCGGCAGTTCTTCTCCATCACGCTGCCCCAGCTGCGCTATACCGCGATCACCTCCTCCACGCTGATGCTGGTGGGCTCGCTGACCTACTTCGACCTGGTGTTCGTGCTGACCCAGGGCGGCCCCGGCAGTGCCACCAGGATCCTGCCGCTGGACATGTACATCACCGGCTTCCGCAACTTCGACATGGGCGGCGCCTCGGTGATCGCCGTGATCCTGGTCGCCGTCGGACTGACCCTCTCCCTGGCGCTGAACAAGATCTCCGGATCCAGCCGTATGGAGAGTGACAAGGCAGGTATGGGATGAGCACCGAGACCGTGAAGACCCCCGAACGCGCCGCCGAGAAGGTCGTCACCCCCGCGGGGCGCCCGACGCCGAACCGCCGCAAGGCGCGCAAGCCCACCGAGCGTCCCAACGTGCTGGCGGGGATCTCCGGCTGGCTCTGGCTGGCCGTGATCATCCTGCCGATCTACTTCATCGTCATCACGGCATTCCGTGACCGTTCTGACCTGGCACAGTCGAACCCGCTGGTGCCGTCGACGGAGCCGACGCTGGGCAACTTCGTCCGGGTCATCGAGAACGACTTCTTCCACTTCTTCCTCAACTCGGTGATCGTCACCCTGGCCACCGTCGCCGTGGTGCTGGCCGTCTCGCTGATGGCCTCCTACTACATCGTGCGCTCGGTCAGCGCCGGCGGGCAGCGGCTGTTCAGCGTGATCCTGCTGGGCATCGCGATCCCGGTGCAGGCCACGATCATCCCGGTGTACTACCTGATCCGGCAGCTGGGTCTGTATGACACCCTGTGGGCGCTGATCCTGCCGCAGATCGCCTTCGCGATCCCGCTGAGCGTGCTGATCATCGTCAACTTCGTCCGGGACATCCCGGCGGAGCTGTTCGAGTCCATGCGGATGGACGGCGCCGGGGAGTGGAAGATCCTGTGGAACCTGGTGGTGCCGATGTCGATCCCCGCGCTGATGACCGTGGGCATCTACCAGGCGCTGCAGGTGTGGAACGGGTTCCTGTTCCCGCTGATCCTCACCCAGTCCCGTGACGTGCGCGTGCTGCCGCTGTCCCTGTGGGAGTACCAGGGCCAGTTCGCCATCGACGTGCCCGCCACTCTGGCCGCCGTCGTGCTCTCGGCGGTGCCGCTGCTGGTGGCCTACATCCTGGGCCGCCGGTACATCGTCGCCGGCCTGACCGCCGGCTTCGGCAAGTGATCTGACGCCCCCTCGACCCCGACGATCTTCCCGAAGGAGCTCCCATGAGCGACGTGACCACCCAGAACGCCTCTGCCGTGGACCGGATCACCGGTCCGTGGAACGACGCCTCGCTGCCGGTTGCGGAGCGGGTCGAGGCGCTGCTGGCGCAGATGACCCTGGAGGAGAAGGTCTCTCAGCTGGGCTCCCACTGGGAGATGCGCGAGGACGAGGAGGCCCAGGGGGAGGTCGCCCCCATGGAGGACGCCATGTCCGCCGGGAAGCTGCCCTTCGCGCAGGAGATCGTCGACGGCGAGGGCCACCTGACCCGCACCTACGGCACCGTGGCGCTGACCGTCCCCGAGGGGGCGAAGGACCTGCGCGAACGGCAGGCCGCCGTGGTGGCCGCCAACCGTTTCGGCATCCCCGCGATCGCCCATGAGGAATGCCTCACCGGTTTCACCGCCTACCAGGCGACCGTCTACCCGACCTCTCTGGCCTGGGGCGCGACCTTCGACCCCGAGCTCATCGAGGAGATGGCCGCCGCCATCGGGCGGGACATGGCCGCCGTCGGCGTCCACCAGGGGCTCTCGCCGGTGCTCGACGTCGTCCGGGACGCCCGATGGGGCCGGGTGGAGGAGACCATCGGCGAGGACCCGTATGTGATCGGGACCCTGGGCACCGCCTATGTGAAGGGGCTGCAGCGGGCAGGGATCATCGCCACGCTGAAGCACTTCGCCGGCTACGCCGCCTCCCGCGCGGCGCGGAACCACGCCCCGGTGCACATCGGCCCCCGTGAGCTGGAGGACCTGATCCTGGTGCCCTTCGAGATGGCGGTACGCGAGGGGCAGGTCGGTTCGGTGATGAACTCCTACGCCGACATCGATGGCGAGGCCCCCGCCGCCTCCACGCGGCTGCTCACCGAGGTGCTGCGCGATCGGTGGGGCTTCGAGGGCACCGTGGTCGCCGACTACTGGTCCGTGGCCTTCCTCGAGAAGATGCACCGTGTGGCCGAAGACCAGGCGGAGGCGGCGCGCCTGGCCGTGAGCGCCGGGCTCGACGTGGAGCTGCCGCACACCGGCGGCTACCGCACTCTGGCCCAGCAGGTGCGCGATGGGAAGCTCGACGAGGCCGTCCTCGACCGCTCCGTGCGCCGGGTGCTGCGCCAGAAGATCGAGCTCGGTCTGCTCGACGCCGCCGAGGGTGAGGCCTATGAGCCTGCCGTGGACGAGAGCATCGACCTGGACTCCCCGGCCAACCGTGCCCTGGCGCGGAAGGTCGCCGAGCGTTCGCTGGTGCTGCTGGCCAACGACGGCGTCCTGCCGGCTCAGCCGCAGTCCCTGGCCGGC
Source organism: Nesterenkonia aethiopica (assembly GCF_039534665.1). NCBI lineage: Bacteria > Bacillati > Actinomycetota > Actinomycetes > Micrococcales > Micrococcaceae > Nesterenkonia > Nesterenkonia aethiopica. The sequence continues at coordinate 86,579 of NZ_BAAAVT010000003.1, forward strand.
AGGCGGATCGCCGTCGTCGGGCCCTCCGCCGACGAGCCGCGCACCATGATGGGCTGCTACTCGTTCCCCAACCATGTGCTGGCCAAGTACCCCGCCGGGACCTTCCCGCACCAGGGGATCGGCGTGCCGATGCCCACCATCCTCGCCGCGCTGCGCGAGGCCTACGAAGGCGCCGAGATCACCTATGCCGGCGGCGCCCCGATCGTGGAGCATGACACCTCCGGCATCGCCGCGGCCGCACGGGCCGCGGCGGAGTCCGACCTGGCCGTGGTGACGGTGGGCGACATCGCCGGCATGTTCGGCGCGGGCACCTCGGGTGAGGGCTGCGATGTGGAGGACCTGCGGCTGCCCGGCGCCCAGCACGAGCTGGTGGAGGCCGTGCTGGACGCCGCTGAGGCCTCCGGGACTCCTGTGGTGCTGGTGGTGGTCTCCGGACGCCCCTACGCGCTGGGCGGCCTGGCCCAGCGGTGCTCGGCGATCGTGCAGGCCTTCTTCCCCGGTGAGGAGGGCGCCCCCGCCCTGGCCGGGCTGCTCACCGGCGCAGTGGAGCCGACCGGGCGCCTGCCGATCGGCGTGCCCGCGCATCCGGGCGGCCAGCCGGCGGGCTACATCGCCGCCCCGCTGGGACAGAACAGCCAGGGGGTGTCCAACCTGGACCCGACACCGCTGTATCCCTTCGGCCACGGGCTGAGCTACTCCACTGTGGAGTATCGGGATCTGCGCCTGTCCGCGGAGGAGATCGCCGTCGACGGCACGGTGGAGGCCACCGTCACCGTCGCCAACACCGGGGAGCGTCCGGTGGATGAGGTCGTGCAGCTCTACGTGGGCGACCCGGTGGCCCAGGTGGCCCGCCCGGTCCGGCAGCTGGTCGGCTATGCGCGGGCCGCCCTGCAGCCCGGGGAGACCCGCGAGGTGACCTTCACCCTCCATGCCGACAGGTTCTCCTTCACCGGTGTGCAGCTGCGCCGGATCGTGGAGCCGGGACGCATCGACCTGTGGTCCGGACCCTCCGCCGGGGATCTGCTCCTGGAGGCCTCCGTGCGGCTGACCGGTGAGATCCGTGAGGTCGGCGAGGGACGGGTGCTCACAACCCCGGCCCTCGTGAGCTGACCGGGCCGCCTCGCGTCATAGCGTCTGCGGAACCCCATCGGATGACCGTGGCCCCGTGTCGGGTTTAGGATGCGGGCACGAGCAGTCGACTGCGGGCACCCGTGCCCGCCGCGAAAGGAGTTCCCGATGGCAGAAGACCAGTACTCCGACTACACCGTGCCGGGTCTGGCCCGCGAGAACGGACATGAGATCGCCGGCCTGCTCCAGGTCCGGCTCCACGCCCTGAACGACCTGCAGCTGGCCCTCAAGCATGTCCACTGGAACGTGACCGGGCCGCACTTCATCGCTGTCCACGAGATGCTCGACCCCCAGGTCGACGTCGTGCGCGGCTTCGTGGACGAGACCGCCGAGCGGATCGCGACCCTGGGCGGCAGTCCCAGCGGCCGCACCGGTGAGCTCGTGGCCCGCCGCCACTGGGAGGACTACCCGCTCGGCAAGGCCGACTCCATGGCCCACCTGGCGGAGCTGGACAGGGTCTACACCGGCGTCATCGAGGATCACCGTGACGTCCTCGCCAAGGCCGGGCAGGTGGACCCCATCACCGAGGACATGCTCATCGGTCAGGTCAAGGAGCTGGAGCTGTTCCAGTGGTTCATCCGTTCCCACCTGGAGCGCGCCGGGTCCTGAGCCTTGCGGGTGCTGAGCCTTGCCGGCCCTCCGAGGGCGGGCTTCAGTCCCGCTGGGCGATGAGCCCCTGCCGCGAGGCGTAGGCCTCGCGCACCTGGGGGGTCGACTCCGCGGTGAAGGTGTGGACCGCCGAGGTGGTCCACGACGGCGGCTCCTGGGCCCCGGAGAGCACCCAGGCTGCCTGGCGGGCCGCGCCGTCGGCCACATACTCGCCGGGCTCGGGCACCTGCACCTGCCGGCCCAGCACCGCCGGAGCGATCTGCTGCACGGCCGCCGAACGGGCAGCCCCGCCGATCAGCTTCACCGACTCCACCGGGACGCCCAGGGCCGTCATGGCCTCCAGTCCGTCCGCCAGCCCACACAGCAGGCCCTCCACGGCGGCGCGGGCCACGTCCTGCGGGTTCATCGAGGCCAGGGACAGCCCGATGAACGAGCCGGTGGCCCGGGGCAGGTTCGGGGTCCGCTCACCCTCCAGGTACGGGATCAGGGTCAGCCCGTTCGCGCCCGGCTCCGCGGCCAGCGCCAGCTCGGCCAGCCCGGCGTGGTCCACGCCCAGCATCCGGGCCGCGCCGTCCAGCACGCGGGAGCCGTTGAGGGTGACCGCCAAGGGCAGGAATTGGCCGGTGGCGTCGGCGAAGCCGGTGACCATCCCGGTGGGGTCCTGGATGGGCCCCGGCGAGATCGCGGAGACCACTCCGGAGGTGCCGATGCTGATCGCCACGTCCCCGGGCCGCATGCCCAGTCCCAGGGCGGCGGCGGCGTTGTCCCCGGCGCCCGGGCCGAGCACCAGGTGGCCCCACCCCCGGGAGGCGTCGCCCGTGGCGGCCTGTTCGTTCGCCGTCACCACCCGCGGCAGCACGACGCTGCGGGCCTGATCCTCGGAGATCCGCAGGGCGCGGGCCAGCAGGTCATAGCGGTACTGGCCGGCCGCCGGGTCGTAGTACCCGGTGCCGGAGGCGTCGGAGCGGTCGGTGGTCAGGTCGCGGATGTCGGAGGATCCGGAGAGCCGCCAGGTCAGCCAGTCGTGGGGGAGGGCGACGGCGGCCACGCGCCGGGCGTTCTCGGGCTCCGCGTCGGCCAGCCAGCGCAGCTTGGTCACCGTCAGCGACGCCACAGGCACCGAGCCGGTGGCCGCCGTCCAGGCGGCGGCGCCGTCGGTCCCTCCGCCGAGCTCCTCGATCAGGGTCGCTGCGGCATCGGCGCTGCGGGTGTCGTTCCACAGCAGCGCGTCTCGGATGACCTGCCCGTCGGCGTCGAGGGCCACCAGGCCGTGCTGCTGGCCGCCCACCGCGGCGGCGGCGACGTCGGCGAGCCCGCCGGCCTGCTCGAGTGCCTCCAGCAGCGCCTCCCACCAGGCGGAGGGGGCCACTTCGGTGCCCTCCGGGTGCTTGGCGGAGCCGCTGCGGACTTCGGCGCCGGTCTCGGCGTCGCGGATGATGACCTTGCAGGACTGGGTCGAGGAATCGATTCCGGCCACGAGAGGGGGCACCGGGGTCTCCTTCGTCAGGTGATGGGGGCGGAATGGCGTCGGGGCCAGTGTAGTGAGGCTGGTGAGTCAGGTCACCGGACAGATGAGTCCGGAGGACCCACCTGGCGTCGGGCTGCTGCGCGACGTCGGGCGGATCCTCCGGACTCATGCTCGCCGCCGGGAGGCGGGTGACGCGGGCGGTGCGTCAGCCGATGAGGTGACGCAGCGCCAGCTGGTTGAGCTTCACGAAGCCGAAGTTCCGCTGCGCGGCGGCCTCCGGGTCGAAGTCCTCATAGGTGGACCGGTCGGCCAGCAGGTCGGCCACGGTCTCGCCCTCGGCCAGGGTGGACTCGCCCAGCTCGAAGACGCCGGCGGTCCGGAAGGCCTCCTGGACCTTCGGGTCCTCGCGGTAGGCCTTCGCCTTCTCGGCGAGCAGGGTGACCATCTCGACGTTGGCCTTTGCGGAGTCCCAGATGCCGTCCACGTAGTCGGTGCGGGAAGGCTTGTAGTCGAAGTGCAGCCAGCCGTCGTAGCGCGGCCCGCCGTTGGGGAAGCCGTTGACCAGCAGGTCCACGGTGAAGAAGGCGCTGATGAGGTCGCCGTGGCCGAAGACCAGGTCCTGGTCGTACTTGATGGAGCGCTGGCCGTTGAGGTCGATGTGGAACAGCTTGCCGGCCCACAGCGCCTGGGCGATGCCGTGGGTGAAGTTCAGCCCGGCCATCTGCTCGTGGCCGGTCTCCGGGTTCAGGCCGACGATGTCGCCGTTGTCCAGCTGGGCGATCAGGCCCAGGGCGTGGCCGATGGTGGGAAGGAAGATGTCGCCGCGGGGCTCGTTGGGCTTGGGCTCCAGCGCGATGCGCAGGTCGTAGCCCTTCTCCTTGATGTAGCCGGCGATGGTGTCGATGCCCTCGGCGTAGCGCGCGTGCGCGGCGTGGAGGTCCTTGGCGTTGTCATACTCGGAGCCCTCGCGGCCGCCCCACATGACGAAGGTCTCGGCGCCGAACTCGGCGGCCCGGTCCACGTTGCGCAGCAGCTTGCGCAGGCCGAAGCGGCGGATGGAGCGGTCGTTGGAGGTCAGGCCGCCGTCCTTGAACACCGGGTGGCCGAAGGTGTTGGTGGTGACCATCTCGACCTTCAGGCCCACCTCGTCGGCGACGTCCTTGAAGCGGGTGAACCACTTCTCCCGCTCGGCCTCGTCGGTGCCGAAGGGGGCGACGTCGTCGTCATGGAAGGTGACGCCGGAGGCGCCGGCCTCTTTGAGCTTCGGCAGGTACTCCCACGGCTCGAAGGCCGGGCGGGAGGCGGAGCCGAACTGGTCCTGGGCGGTCCAGCCCACGGTCCAGAGGCCGAAGGAGAATTTGTGGTCCTGAGGGGTGGTCATGAGGTCCTCCTGAGGGAAAGGGAGTGGGTGAGCACGTAGGGTGGGTGCAGACTTGTGACCCGGCACTCATTTTGTATCTAGATAAAACATAAATCCTATGGAGGCTAAGATCAAGTCCGTGACGGATCCGACACGCAGCCCCACCCCGCCCCCAGGGCCTGGCCACGTCTCGGGCGCGGGCCCCACCGGCCGCCTGGGCGGCTTCGGCCCTGGCCCTGTCGCCCGCCTGGGACGGCGCGGCATCAGCCGCGGCCTCACCGGCAACGGCGCTCCTCAGGAGGATCTCGACGCCGGCTCCGGCCGTCGCGAGAGACCCCCTCATCACCGTGCGCAGCGCCCCGGAGCTCGCCAGGAGACCCTGCGCGAGTCCAACCTGCTGCTCATCACCGAGGAGATCTTCTCCGCCGCGGAGCCGCCGTCGCGCGCCGACCTGTCCATCCGCACCGGCATGACCCGCTCCACGGTCTCCCGCCTGGTGGACGACCTGCTCGCCGCGGGCATCGTGCGCGAGGGCTCGCCGATCGTCGGGGGTACCCGGGGGCGCCCCGCCGTCCCGCTGCACCCGGCGCGCGGCACCCTCGCCGGCCTGGGCGTGGAGATCAACGTGGACTTCATGGCCGCCCGCGTCCTGGACCTCACCGGCACCGCGTTGGCGGAGGAGCTCATCGAAGGCGACTTCTCCGCCTCCGACCCTCAGGAGGTCATCCCGCAGATCGGCGAGATGGCGCTGCGTGTGGCCCGGCGGGCCGCCGAGGCCGGTGCCCGTGTGGTGGGTACCGTCATGGCGCTGCCCGGCCTGGTGACCGCCGAGGAGGACCACCTGATGCTGGCGCCGAACCTCGGGTGGCGCGACGTCGACGTCCCTCGCCTGATGTGCCGGTCCCTGGGCGGCCCGGAGCGGCTGTCCCAGCTGCCTGAGGGCAGCCCCCGGCTCGCTGAGTTCGGAGACTTCTTCGTGATCGCCAACGAGGCCAAGCTCGCCGCGTTGGCCGTGGCTCAGGAGTTCAGCGCCCGCGAGCAGGAGGAGCAGACCTTCTTCTACGTCTCCGCTCAGATGGGCATCGGCGCCGCCGTGGTCATCGACGGGATCGTCGACGCCGGCCCCCGCGGCTGGGCCGGGGAGATCGGCCACGTCGCCGTCGAGCCCGGCGGCCCGCAGTGCGGCTGCGGGTCCTCCGGCTGTCTGGAGGTGTTCGCCGGCAAGCGCGCGCTGCTGGAGGCGGCGGGCCTGGAGCCTGATGCCGACGCCGAGACGCTCGTGGCGCTCACCGAATGGGAGGACGAGCCCGGCGAACGGGCCCGCCAGGCCATCGACCGTGCCGGCTGGGCGCTCGGCGTCGCGCTCTCCGGGGCCGTGAACCTGCTGGACGTGGACGACATCGTCCTCGGCGGAGAGTTCGGGCCGCTGGCTGACCTGCTGCGGCCGCGCATCGAGCAGGAGCTGCGCCAGCGCGTGCTCGCCGCCCGATGGAGCCGGTTCCGGGTGCGGGAGACCTCCATCCGCCTCTCACCGGCCACCACCGGCGGGGCGCTGCGTGCGCTGCGCGCCGTGGTGGACGAGCCGCTCCGCTGGGTGCCCCAGGCCACCTGAGGGCCAGCCGCGCCCTGGAGTGGACTGGTGCGCCGAGCGGCAGGGGCTCCGTCGTCGGGGTCCGGCGGCTCAGTCGCGGTGCATGACCTCGATGCTGTACCCCACCCGGTGCCACTGGCCCGGCGCCAGATACACGACGTCCTCGCCGGAGTTGAACGCATCCGGCGGGCAGGTCATGGGCTCCACGGCGACGCCGGCCCGGTCCATCCGCTCCCCGGTGTAGATCTGCGCCCAGGGGGTGTCAGCGATCATCCGGACTACGAAGCCCGTGGGCCCGTGCACCAGCTCCGCGGTCCATCCCTCCTCCGGGAAGCCCGTGTAGGCGTGGTCGATGGAGCGGCCCACCAGCAGCGGTCCGCCGGTGAGGTCCAGGTCACCTGAGACGGTCTCCCGGGAGCCGACCTTGCCCGCGCGGTCGAGGGAGACCACCGTGTGGGCGGGCAGCTTCAGCCGGCACTCGTCCAGCGGGGCGGATCCTGCCCGCAGATAGGGGTGGAAGCCGGCTCCGTAGAGCGCGGGCGCGGCGTTCGCGGCCTCGAAGGAGTCGGCGTCGTCGTCCCCACCCGGGGCCACCGGCTGGCGGGCCATCAGGGTGGCGGCGAGGCCGACGTCGGAGGACACACGGTAGAACAGCACGAACTCCAGCGTGAACGGGTAGCCTTCGCTGGCCTCCAGGACGGTGCGCAGCTCGACGCCGGACTCCTCCTGCTTGACCACCTCGAAGGGGGCGTCCAGCAGGAGGCCGTGCAGCGCCGCGCCGGTCTCCTCCTCGGTGACGGGCAGCTCGTAGAGGGTCTCGTCATGGACGTAGGTGGCACCCGAGACCCGGTTCGGCCACGGAGCCAGCACCGCTCCGGCGAAGGAGCCCTCAGCCTGCGCTGCCGGCACCACGATCTCGTCCTGCTCGTGGCGCAGGCTCAGCAGCCGCCCACCCCGCAGGCCGATCTCCGCGGCGTACCCGCCGCCGGTGATCGTCACGCTGCTCAGCGACTCGTCCATGTGTCCTCCCGTGGTCCCCAGCCGGTGCTGGCCCGGCCATCCGCGGCGGAACGTCGTGCGACGTCCCTCTTCCGTTCATCCGTCATTCTGCCTGTCCTGGCACGATCCGGCATAATGGACCATTCCCCTGTGAGCTGAACCATGCCACACCAGGAGACGGACCACACTCGAGACATTACAGGCAGCGATATGAACTCAAGCATCCGAACCGATGACACCACCGACTTCTCCATCCCCGCGGCGGGCCTGGGTGGGACGTTCGTCCACCAGCAGGGCCGGGCGATGGTCTGCCTCGACGTCGACGGCACATTGGTCAATCATGATGGTCACATGTCCGAGGCCGTTCGGCAGGCGGGACGCGCCGTCGTCGCCGACGGCCACACCGTGGTGGTGTCCACCGGGAGGTCGCTGCCGGCCACGCTGCCGATCGTCGAGATGCTCGGCGTCACGCACGGCTATGCGGTGTGCAGCAACGGGGGCGTGACGGTCAGGATCGATCTGGAACAGTCCGAGGGCTACGAGGTCATCGACCGCCGGATCTTCGACCCCGCACCCGCCCTGGACGCTCTGCAGGAGCGGCTGCCCAATGCGAAGTACGCCATCGAGACCTCGGAGGGCACGTTCCTGTCCACCGAGCGGTTCCAGGACATGTCCTTCGGCCTGCAGGCCCAGGGCACCAGCCTGCGGCAGATGCGCCGGGCCGAGGCGGTTCGCCTGGTGGTCAACTCCGACGACTCCACCGCCGACGAGTTCGCCGCCGCGGTGGAGGGGATCGGGCTGCAGGGTGTGACCTATTCGGTGGGCTGGTCCGCCTGGTTGGACATCGCCGCCGCCGGCGTCACCAAGGCCTCTTCGCTGGAATGGCTGCGCGGCAAGCTCGACGCACCTCTGGAGGCCACGGTGGCCTGCGGGGACGGCCGCAATGACATCGAGATGCTCGCCTGGGCCGCCCGCGGGGTGGCGATGGGCCAGGCCCCTGAGGAGGTCAAGGCCGTCGCGGACGAGGTCACCGGCCATGTGGACGAGGACGGCCTGGTGGACGTGCTCACCAGCATCCTGGAGGACTGATCCTCCCTGCTGCGTCGAGCTCGGAGATCTTGTCGCTGAACCTCGCTTGAGTGCCCGTATTCCGCCCACGGCACCGGAGCCGATGTGGTGGGGCGTGCGAGGTGGAACGGGGGTGCGGTGGGCGTCAGCGCAGGTGCTCGCCGAGGCGCTCCAGGGCCGCGACGCCGACCAGGTCGCCGCGCAGCAGCGACAGGGTGTCGACGACGGCGCCGGGTACCCGACGTCCCAGCTCGTCGAGGTGCCGCTGCTCCTGGTCCCGACGTGCGGCCAGGAAGTCGCCGGCGTCACGGGGCGCGAGCCGATTCACCACGAAGCCCCCGACGTCGACCCCGGTCTCGGTCAGCTGGGCGTGCAGCTCCACGGACTCCAGCACCGGCAGCCGCTCGGCGGTCAGCACGATCACGAAGCTGCACCGGGAGGCGTCGGACAGGACCTGCCGCATCGCCTCGAAGCGGTTCCGACGGCGGGTGAGCACCTGACGGATCCGGCGGTCGCGCGCCGCCGGCGAGGACCCGTCCGGGGCGTCGTCGCCGTCCAGGGCGCGCACCGCGGCGCCGAACCGCTCAGCCCTGGTGCGCCGATCCAGCAGCCCCTCGGTCCAGGCGGTCATGATCTCCGGCAGAGCCATCAGCCGGGCGGTGTGGCCGGAGGGCGCGGTGTCGAAGACGATGAGGTCGTGGTCCTCGCCGTGATCCTGCAGCAGGGCCGCGATCCGCTCCAGGATGGCGGCCTCATGGGTGCCCGGAGAGCGGGCGGCGAGCCGCAGATGCTTGTCCACCTCTCCGTGCAGATGCGCCGGCATCATGCTCCGCAGCGTCTCTCCCACGTCGGCCAGATGCGCGGCCGTGGTGGCCTCCGGGTCGATCTCCACGCCGTCCAGGCGAGCCGGACGGACTCCCGGAGGGGCGCCGCGGTCCTCCCAGAGCGTGACGACCTCATCGCCGACCTCCCGCTCCCACAGGTGTCCGAGATTATGCGCCGGGTCCGTGGAGACCACCAGGACACGGGCGCCCTGCTGGGTGCCCTGTCGCGCTGCACCCTGCGGGGCGCTGTGCTGGGCCCTGTGCAGCGCCGTCGCGGAGGCCACCGCCGTCTTCCCGACCCCGCCCTTGCCGCCGATGAACAGCACGCGGCGATCCCGGGCGAGGTCGAGCAGCATCCGAGGCGTCCTTCCAGTGGTCAGGGCTGTGCGGTCAGGGCTGTGCGGTCAGGGGTGCAGGGCGAGCCGCGGTCCGATCAGCAGCAGGCCAGCTGCTCCTCGAACGGGGAGCGGTCCATCCCCATCCGCAGATGCCACTGGTGCATCCGGTCCAGCATCTCCGGCAGCAGCTCCAACGTGGTGCCGGAGGCAGGGTTGGGCACGCCCAGCGCCTCGGAGAGGACCAGCATCATGAACAGGTCCTCCTCGTCGCGCTGGGCGCGCGCGAACGTGCGCCGGTACGGGGCCACGTAGAACTCCCGCAGCCCCGCTTCGACCCGGCGCAGCGGGGCGCGCAGCCCCGCCAGGAGCGTCACCGGTCCAGCGGCAGCCGCTGCTCGGGGGTGAGAGCGACGTCGTCCTCCGGCTCCCTCTCCCCGCGGCGTGCCTGCCCCATGGCGATGACGGCCTCGACCAGCACCCACAGGGCCGCCACGATGATCACCACGTCCAGGGTGAACAGCAGCCACTCGCCGTCGGCGAAGAGGTCGAACAGCTGCACCAGGGCCGCGTAGATCGTCATGGCCAGCACGAAGACCGCCGGGATCAGCACCGGCAGGAACGGGCGCCCCTTCCGGATGAGGATCACGGTCAGGATGGTCAGCGTCAGGCCTGCGAGCAGCTGGTTGGTGGTGCCGAACAGCGGCCAGATCGTCAGACCGCCGGCGCCGTCCGCGCCCTGGGAGAACGTCAGGGCCGCGCAGATGACGATGACGATCGCCGTCGCCGGGCCCGTGCCGATCCGCACTCCGGCGATCTGCCCGATCTCCTGGACCACGAAGCGCTTCAGGCGCACCCCGGTGTCCAGAGTCGTGGCGGCGAAGAGCACCGTCATCGTGGCCAGGATGGTGGCGGACAGGCCGGCCGGCAGGCCCAGACCGGAGTTGATGATGGACGCCCCGCCCTCCACGAAGGCCGGCACCCCGCCGGCTCCGAAGGACTCGTAGACCTCCTCCCACTGGGCGATGGTCTGGAATCCCGCCGTGGTGGCGATGATCGCCCCCAGGGCGAGCAGGCCCTCACCGACCGCGCCGAAGTAGCCCACGAACCGCGCGTCGGTCTCGCGGTCCAGCTGCTTGGCGCTGGTCCCGGAGGAGACGATGCCGTGGAATCCGGAGATCGCCCCGCAGGCGATGGTGACGAACAGCAGCGGCACGATGCCCGGCGTCCCCTCGGGCACATGCTGGTTGTAGGCCGGGGCGACCACCGTGGGGGTGGCCAGCAGCACGGCGCCGTAGATGATGCCCAAGCCGATGAACAGCTGGATGCCGTTGATGAAGTCCCGCGGCTGCAGCAGCACCCACACGGGCAGCAGCGAGGCGATGGCCGCGTAGACGAACAGCAGCACGATCCACTGGCCCTCCGGGGCCAGGCCCATGAACTGTTCGGGCAGCTCCACCGGGTAGCGGTCTCCGACGAGGATCAGCCCGTAGAGCGCGACGACGCCCACCGAGCTGATCGCCACGAGGTTCCAGCGCAGCCGGTAGATCGCCTGCCCCACCAGCAGGGCGACGATGAGCGCACCCCAGGTGGGGATCACTGCCGTGGGCTGGGAGACCAGCAGGCCGGAGATCACCACGGCGAACGCGGCGATGACCATCAGCAGCAGCAGGAAGATGACCACCAGGAACAGGTTGCGCCCCCGGTTGCCGATGTAGGTGCCGGACAGCGCCCCCATGGAGCGGCCCTTGTTGCGGGCCGAGGCCCACAGGGCGCCGAAGTCGTGCATGCCGGCGATGAACACGGTGCCGATGGTCACCCACAGGAAGGCGGGCAGCCAGCCCCAGATCACCGCGACCGCCGGACCCACGATGGGTGCCGCGCCGGCCACGGAGGTGAAGTGGTGGCCCCACAGGACATACCTGTTGGTGGGGAGGAAGTCCACGCCGTCGCGGAACTCATGCGACGGCGTCTTGAACTCCGCATTGAGCTTGTAGACCTTCTTGGCCAGGAACCTGGAGTACAGGAAGTACCCGGCCAGCATCATCGTCACACCGATGACGGCCAGGATGAGTGCATTGGGCCCGTCCATGATCTCCCTACTCTCTCTCGGGCAGGCTCCACACTGAGCCCCCGGGACACGATGCCAGTGATGCCTGACATGCTACTCGCGTGAGACCCCCGTCACGGTGACCTCAGGCCGCAGGGCCTGTCCTGAGGCGCTGACTCGATCTACCCTGGCTGAGGAGGAGGGACGCCGCCCCGGCCCCGCCGGGGCGAGGAGGCGCCGAAGGCCTGGAGCGCGGCGCCGCATGCCGGAGACCGACCCCGAGACACCCCTGTGAGAGGTGCCTGACATGACCCAGCATCCCCCTGTCCCCGAGAAGCGGTCGTCCGAGGCTCATACCCCGGGGCCTCGAACCATCGGGACCCCGCCGACCCCCAGCTCGGTGCAGAACCCGCTGCCGCGCGCGACGCCGGCCGAGACGCTGCAGATCCTCGCCGAGGTGCTCACCCCCATGGCGGCGAAGGGGCCGATCACGCGACGGCCCGGCGTCGTGGCCGCCGTCGAACGGCTCGACCTGGAGGGCCGTGCGGTGCGCCGGGTGCAGGCGCTGGCGGAGAAGTACGGCCGAGGACCTCTGCTGGTGCCGCTGCCCGGCCGGCCGCTGGCGCTGGTGCTGGACCCGGAGCATGTGCACCGGATCCTGGACCGCACCCCGGAGCCGTTCGCCGCCGCGGAGACCCTCAAGCGCCATGCCTTGCAGCACTTCGAGCCGGGGGTCTCACTGATCTCCCACGGCGGGGACCGGGCGGTGCGGCGTCGGCTCAACGAAGCGGTCCTCGAACCGGAGCATCCGGTGCATCGGATGGCGAAGTCCTTCCTTCCTGTGGTCCACCAAGAGGCCGACCAGATGCTCGCCGAGGCCGACGACGACGGCGGCGCCCTCGACTGGGAGCGGTTCAGCAGCGCGTGGTTCCGGATCGTGCGGCGGCTGGTGCTCGGTGACTTCGCCCGCGACGACGAGGAACTGACCACGCTGCTGGACGAGCTGCGTGAGCGCGGGAACCTCGCCTTCCTGCGCCCGGTGGACGACGAGGCTCGGGAAGACTTCCTGGACCGGATCCGCGACGCGTTGGACCGTCCCGAGCCCGGCAGCCTGGCCGCCGTCATGGCGCAGGCTCAGGACCAGGACGCGGACGGGGCGCTGGATGCCGACGGCGGCCGACCGGAGCACCAGGTGCCGCAGTGGCTCTTCGCCTTCGACCCCGCCGGCATGGCCACGTTCCGGGCGCTGGCGCTGCTGGCCTCGCATCCGGCGCGGCTGCGCACCGCGCGCCTGCAGGCCGAGGACGAATCCGGCGGGGGAGTGGCCCGACTGGAGCTGCTCCGCGCCACGGTGCTGGAGGCTCTGCGCCTGTGGCCCACCACCCCGCTGATCCTGCGCGAGACCACCATGGAGGTGGAGTTCGAGCACGGGATCATGCCCGCCGGCGTCTCGGTGCTGATCTTCGCGCCCTACTTCCACCGTGACGAGCGGAATCTGGACTTCGCCCACCGCTTCGCCCCGGAGGTCTGGGAGGAGGGGCTGCGTCGGGACGCGCAGGGAGACCCGCAGCGGGACGCCGACGGGGAGGCCTGGCCGCTGATGCCGTTCAGCCTGGGGACGGGCATCTGTCCGGGGCGGCAGCTGGTGCTGCTGGTGACCTCCAGCCTGCTGGCCCGGGTGCTGGAGAGCCGCGAAGTGGACCTGCTCTCGCACAGCCTGGGGCGGGAGAAGGAGATGCCGTCCCTGCTGGACCCCTATCGGCTGAGGTTCCGGCTCTCTGAGCGGTGATGCTGGACGGTGAGGCTGAGCGGTGAGGCAGGATGGGGGGATGTCTCGCTTCGGCATCCGCTCCGATGACTCCGCCCAGTCCCTGGAGGAGATCTGGCCCCCGTTCGGGCTCCGCATCGACACCCCGCGGCTCGCCCTGCGCGTGATCCGGGAGACCGACTTCCCGGACTACGTGGCTGCCGCGACCTCCGGTGTGACGCGGACCGAACGGAATCCCTTCGCGCATGCCTGGAACGAGAAGTCGCCCGAGGAGCTGGTGCGTGCGTCGCTGCCCTGGCTGTGGTCCAGTCGGGAGAAGATCGGGCCGACGTCCTGGCTGCTGATGCTGGGCGTGTTCCTCAAGCCCGAGGCCGCCGCTGACGACGGCACTGACGGCGCCCCTGCCGCTGACGGTGCCGCCGGCGTCGTGCGTGACGGGGAGCGGCTGATCGGCATGCAGGACTGCGGCGCTGAGCACTGGCCGGTGCTGCGGACCGTCACGTCCGGCAGCTGGCTGCGCGCCGATGCGCAGGGGAACGGCTACGGCCGGGAGATGCGCGCCGGCATGCTGCTCTGGGCGTTCGACCACTTCGGGGCCGAGTACGCGGCCTCCGGGGCCTATGAGTGGAACGAGCGCTCGCGGCGGGTGTCGCTCGGGCTCGGCTACCAGGTGGTGGGACGCAGCCGCGTGCCGGACGCCCACGCGGAGCAGGCGCAGTGGCATGACGACTACCGGCTGCCGGCCGCCGATCTGGTGCGCCCGGACTGGGAGGTCCAGGTCCAGGGGTCGGACCGGCTGCGGGCGTTCTTCGACGGCTGACGTCCGGCCGAGACGCGCGGCGCCCCGGACCGCCCCGACTACCCGGACCACCCCGACTACCCGGACCACCCCGACTACCCGGACCGCCCCGGCGATCGTCTCTCGGTGAGAGGTCGTCGCCCGATCTGGGGACGATCTCTCACCGGGAGACGATCCGTGGCAGAGGGATGCGGCAGGATGAGGATGTGCAGACTTCCACTGGCTCTTCCGTCCGGACGTCCCCCTCTCTGCAGCCCTCGAGGGGGCCCACGACGTCGGGCCGCCCGGTGAGCGTCACCCAGGACTGGGTGCGTCGCGCCGTCGTGGCCGCGCAGCGGATCCCTCCTGCCGACGGCGCCGACGCCGGCCTGCGGGACAGCGGCTTCGCCACCGATGCCGCCGACGTGCTGCGGGACATCGGTCTGATCCAACTCGACCCACTGATGCGGGTCTCCACCGCCCAGCGGCTCACCTGCCTGACCCGACTGCCCCGCACGCACCGGGCCGACGACGTCGACGACTCCCTGTGGCCACAGGGACGTGTGGCCGCCTTCGAGTCCTTCACCAAGGTGGCCTGCGTCTTTCCGATCGAGGACTGGCCGTTGCTGCGGCTGCGGAGAGAGCGTCAGGCCGCCGGGCATCGTCGGGAGATGCCGGTCGCGATGGTGGAGCAGATCCGCCAGGTCGTCTCCGAGGCGGGGCGCGGCGTGCAGATCGGCGCCATCGAGTCGCAGGTGGGCGACGGTGAGCGGACCACCGGTTGGAACTGGACGCAGGTCAAGGTCGTCGCCGAGCTCATGGTCCGCACCGGGGAGCTGGTGATCACCGCCCGGGACGGCACCACCCGGCTGTTCGACCTCCCCGAGCGGGCGCTGCCCGCCCAGGTGCGGGAGGCCGCGGAGCTGCCCGATGACGAGCTGCGTGCCGCCCTGGCCCGCCGTGCCGCAGCCAACCTGGCGGTGATGACCCGGGCGGACTTCGCCCACCACTACCACCTCACCGCCGAGGACGCTGCGGCCGGCATCGCGCTCGCTGGGCTCGTACCCCTGGAGGTCGAGGGGTGGGATGCCCGGCACGAGGCGTACTGCCTGCCGGAGCTTCTCGACGGTGAGCTGCCCGACCCCACGGCCCAGGGCGTGCTGCCCGGACCGGCCGCGCATGCCGCGCACACCGCCGTCGACGTCGGCGACGGCGTGGGCGGGGCCCGTCAGCAGTGGGGCGTACCGCGGGAGGCGCGGCTCATCGGCCCCTTCGACCCGCTGCTGCGTGACCGTGGCCGGGCGCGCCGGGTGTTCGGCTTCGACTACCTCTTCGAGGCCTATGTCCCGCGGGCGAAGCGGGTGTACGGGCACTATGTGATGGGCGTGCTCTCCGGCGGGAGGATGATCGGCCGGGTGGACATCCAGCGGGTGGGCGCTGAGCTGCGCATCAACGGGGCGTTCCCGGAGTCCGGCGTGCCGCGTCGGGTCCTGCTGCCGCGGGTCCGCGGCGCTGGGAAGACGCTGGCTCGGCAGCTGGGCGCGGAGCTGGTGATGCCGGACTCGTGATGCCTGACTCGTGATGCCTGACTCGTGATGCCGGGCTCGTGATGCCTGGTGGGTGATGCGGCCGAGGCTTCAGGCGGGGCTCCGGGCGGGGCTTCGGGCTCTCCGCCCTGGCCGAGTTGGTCGGACGTTGTGGAAACTCGAGTCGATCGAGCCGAGTTGTGGACATGAGGGACCCATTCGGCGGCACGTACGGCGCCGCGCGTGAGGGCTCAGAGCGTGAGAGCTCAGAGCGTGAGGGTGAACAGCGCGCAGGTGGTGTCGTAGTAGCGGTCGGTGGTGCCCTGGTGAGTCATCCCGATCCGTTCGGCGACCCGCTGTGAGGCCACATTCCGCGGATGGGTCACCGCGACCACCTCCGTGAGCCCGCGGCGCCGGGCGTGGGCCAGCAGGGCGCGCGCCGCCTCGATGGCGTAGCCGTGGCCCCACGCGTCGGGGTGCAGGTGCCAGCCGATCTCGGTGTCCTGGGCGAGGCCTGCCTGGGCGCGGGAGTCGGCCAGGCGGACGGACCTGGGGATGGGCTTGAGCAGGGCGACCCCGAGCGCCCGTCGGCCTTCCACCGTCTCGACCAGCCAGATCCCTGCTGCTCGTCCGGCTGCGGCCCGGTACCGGTGGATGCGGGCCAGGGACTGCTCCCGGGTGGTCTCCACCCAGTCGGTGGTGCCGATGAACTCGGTCACCTCCGGGCGGGCGTACAGGTCCTGGACGAATGCGGTGTCGTCCTCCGTCACGGCGCGCAGCCGCAGTCGCGTGCTCAGCAGTGTCGGCAGGTCAGGGGGCGTCACCTCTCCAGCGTAGCGCGCATCACATCTACTACACTGCGTAGAAATTCCATGCCGTTGTCGTCGCACCCCATCGAATGAGGACCCATGCCCGCGCAGCCTCAGCCCGCACGATCTTCCGCCCGCGCCCTGCGATGGGCTGGAGCGGGGATCCTGATCGCTCTGATCCTCGCCGTCGTGCTGATCTCGGTGCTGGGTGGCGGCGATGACGCTCCCGAAGACGACGCTCCCGAGGGCGCCGCCCCCGGCGGCGACATGGCCGGGCACGACGCCGATGCCGACGAGGCGTCAGAGGCCCGGATGGAGCACATCCACGGCCTGGGGGTCGACCCGTCAGACGGTGCGCTGCTGATCGCCACCCACTATGGCCTCTTCCGGATGGGCGAGGGCGCCCCGGAGCGGGTCTCCGAGGTCCAGGACTTCATGGGCTTCACCGTGGTGGACGAGGATCGGCTGCTGGCCTCCGGCCATCCGGGCCAGGGGCAGGACGCGCCGTCGAACCTGGGGCTCATCGAATCCACCGACGGCGGCGCCACCTGGGAGGAGGTCTCCCTCGGCGGGGAGGCGGACTTCCATGGGTTCGACGCCGTGGGGGAGCGCGTCTACGGGGTGGACTCCACCAGCGGCGGCCAGCTGATGGTCAGCGACGACGGCGGCGAGACTTGGGAGTCCCCGGACGTTCCCGCGATGGCCGGCGTCGCCGTGGACCCCCGCGACCCGGACACCCTGCTGGTCACGACCCCGGATGGGCCGATGCTCAGCACCGACGGCGGGCAGAGCGTCACGGCCCTGGAGGATGCTCCGCTGCTGCTGATCGCCGACTGGGCCGCCGACGGCACCCTCTATGCCCTGGACCCGGCCGCGGGGCTGCACCGCAGCGACGACGACGGCGCCACCTGGGACGAGGTTCCAGGGTCCGCGGAGCTGCCGGAGGGCTACCCGGAGGCGGTCCATGGCGTGGACGCGGATGAGCTGTGGGTGGCCGTCGAGGGGGCCGTGCTGCACAGCACCGACGGCGGAGAGAGCTTCGAGACCGTCCACGCCGAGTGAGCCGAGCGTCTCACGGGATAGGGTCATAGGA
Organism: Nesterenkonia aethiopica; assembly: GCF_039534665.1. Classification (NCBI taxonomy): domain Bacteria; kingdom Bacillati; phylum Actinomycetota; class Actinomycetes; order Micrococcales; family Micrococcaceae; genus Nesterenkonia; species Nesterenkonia aethiopica. The sequence goes on from NZ_BAAAVT010000003.1 coordinate 103,985, forward strand.
GACCTGAGCGACGTCGAGGGGAAAGCGGAGTCTCGTGTGATGGACGACCGAAACCGAGACCGCCGCCTGCCGGACATGGGAGGCAACGGCGGACGCCCCATGTTCGCCGACCCGAAGACGATCCTGCTCGGCGGCGTGATCCTGGCTGTGGTGCTCGCCGTCTCCCTGATCATCAGTTCCTGACCCCATCCTGGTGAGAGGGTGCGTTTCGGCCGGGCGGCGCGAGGGCTGCAGGTGCCGGCGTCGTCGTGCGCGCACCCCGCCCCGGTGATCTGTGTACGCTGGCTTCGAGCAATCCACGTCTTTCCCAAGGAGGCCCCCTGTGTCGCTGACCCGCGATGTGACCATCGAGATCCCCGCCGGCTCCCGGTTGAAGTACGAGATCGACCACGAGACCCACCGTCTCCGCCTCGACCGCGTGCTGTTCACTCCGATGCAGTACCCGACCCACTACGGCTACTTCGACGACACCCTCGGTGAGGACGGCGACCCGCTGGACGCCCTGGTCTACATCCCCGGCGTCGACCTGATCCCCGGCGTGGTCGTGGAGGCCCGCCCGATCGGGGTGCTGAACATGACCGACGACGGCGGCGGCGACGCCAAGCTGGTCTGCGTCCCCGACGACAAGCGCTTCGACCACATCCAGGAGCTGGAGGACCTCGGCGAGTTCCTCAAGGAGGAGATCGAGCACTTCTTCACCCGCTACAAGGATCTCGAGCCCGGCAAGTGGGTCAAGATCGAGGGCTGGGAGGGCCGCGAGGCCGCCGAGGCGGAGCTGCAGCGGTCCATCGAGCGCTACGGCAAGTGACCCCGGCGCACTGACCCCGGCTCAGCCGAGCTGATCCGCCGCCCTCCCGAGGCGGTCCACACGACGACGGCGCGTCGCCTGCCCCAGGCGGCGCGCCGTCGTCGTGCGCGGGGGAGCAGCTGCGGCACCGCCGACGCCCAGCCACCTGTGGTGTGATGGATCCATGGAGCACACTGCCGCTGAGTCCTCTCCCGCCGACCTGCTCATCGCTTGGGACGTCGCCGAACGGTCCGCCGCACGGCTGGTGCCCCCTGGGCCGCGGCTGGGCGCCCGTGAGGCGGCAGCCGAGGTGGCCGCGCTGCGCCGAGCGGCATGGGAGAGCGTGGAGCACGTCCACCGGATCACCGAGCTGGAGGCGGCGGCCGGCCTGGGCGCCGGCTCCGAAGCGGGCAACTCGGACACGTTCATCGTGGACCGCGCCACCTGGGCCAAGGCCAACGCCGCCTCGTTCCGGCGACTGCTCACGCCCGCTCTGGAGGAGGCGGTGGCGGCGAAGCCGGAGATGCTGCGTCCCGGCAGCACCAGCCAGGTCCTCGGCTCCGGTGTGGCCGGCTCTGAGCTGGGGGCAGTGCTGGGCTTCCTCTCCGCCAATGTGCTGGGCCAGTTCGACCCCTTCGCCCCCGACGGCGGCCGGCTCATGCTGGTGGCCCCCAATGTGGTGATGATCCGGCAGGAGCTGAACCTGGAGCCCGAGGACTTCCGCCTGTGGGTGTGCCTGCACGAGCAGACCCACCGGGTGCAGTTCGCCGCCGCGCCCTGGCTGCCGGAGCATCTGCTCGGGCTGATCGGGACGCTCTCCAGCTCCACCCTGGGGGCGGCGGACTCGATGGGCGAGCGGCTGGCCGAGGCACTGCGCCACCTGAAGGAGGAGCTGCAGCGCGGCCGTGCCGCGGCCGGGACGCAGGATGACGGTGCGGGACACGACGGTGCGGGTGCTGACGGGGACTCCGACGACGAGGGCCCCGGACCGCAGCGCAACCGACTCATCGAACTCATCGGCAGCGAGGAGGCCCGCGAGGCGTACTCGCAGATCACCGCCGTGATGAGCCTGCTCGAAGGCCACGCCAACCACGTCATGGACGCCGTCGACTCCTCCATCGTGCCCTCGGTGAAGACCATCCGTCGGCGGTTCCAGGAGCGCGGCAAGCACCGCAGCGTCCTGGAGCGCTGGGTGCGTCGGCTGCTGCAGCTGGACGTGAAGGCCCGCCAGTACACCGACGGGCAGCGCTTCGTCGGCCACGTGGTGGAGGCTGTCGGCATGGCCCGGTTCAATCAGATCTGGACCAGCGCCGAGCACCTCCCCACCGAGGATGAGCTGCACGACCCCGACCGCTGGATCACCCGCATGGGATTCACCTCCGGCGACGTCGCTGAGGGCCCCGCCGACGCGTCCGCGGACTCCGCCTCCGAGGGCTGAGATGGCCGCACTGCCCCCGGTGGTCGGTGCGGCCCGCCGCGCCGTCGCAGAGATGCTGGATGCCGACCGGCTGAACCTCGTGGCCTGCTCCGGCGGGGCCGATTCGCTGGCGCTGGCCGTGGCCGCGGCGCATCATCATCGCCGCGGCGACGTCGCCGTGGGCGCTGTCGTCGTGGACCATCGGCTCCATCCGGAGAGCGCCGCGGTCACCTCCACCGCTGTCGATCAGCTGCGTGGCCTGGGGCTGGAGCCGGTGCTGAGCCTCACCGTCGACGTCGACTTCGGGTCCCCGCAGGGCCCGGAGGCCGCTGCCCGACGGGCCCGGTATGAGGCTTTCGCCCGAGCGATGGCCGAGACCGGAGCCTCCCGAGTGCTGCTGGCGCACACCCGCGACGACCAGGCGGAGCAGGTGCTGCTGGGGCTGGCCAGGGGATCGGGGACCCGCTCGCTGGCGGGCATGCCCGCGGTGCGCGGCCCCTTTCGGCGTCCCCTGCTGGGGCTCGGCCGGGAGGACACCGAGGCGATCTGCCGGTGGGCCTCGCTGACGCCGTGGCAGGACCCCGCGAACAGCGACCCCCAGCTGCTGCGCTCCCGGGTGCGCACCGAGATCCTCCCGCTGCTGGAGGAACGGCTGACGCCCGGGGTGCGCCAGGCCCTGGCACGCACGGCGCAGATCGCGGCCGAGGACGCCGACCTGCTGGACGCCCAGGCCCAGGATCTCTTCTCCCAGCTGATGGAGGACCCCGACGACGTGGGCCGGCTGCGCCTGCCGCTGGACCGGCTGGCGGAAGCCCCTGCGGCGCTGCGGCGGCGAGTGATCGCGCTGGCCGTGGTGGCCGCCGGCGGGGCGGCGCCGTCCTTCGAGAGGCTGAGGGCGGTGGAGTCGCTGCTGGCCCGGCAGGGGTCGGCGGGGCCCATCCAGCTGGAGGGGCACGTCGCGGCCCACCGGGGCACGCACGATTCGCCCGACTATGGAAAACTGGTCCTCGTTCCTCGGGGTGCCGCCGCGCCGGAGTCCTGAGGGCCCGGCACTGCGCCGGAGAAGCCTACTGCCGTCCGGGCGCATCGCCCGGCACCTGCCCAGACTGAGGAGCGCATCAGCACTCATGGACGCCCAGGACGTCACTGCAGACCTGACCGAGGTCCTCTACACCAAGGAAGAGATCGACGCGCGCGTCAAGGAGCTCGCCGCGCAGATCGATCGGGACTACGAGGGCAAGGACATCTTGCTCGTGGGTGTGCTGAAGGGGGCGTGCATGGTCATGGCCGACCTGTCGCGCGCCCTGACCAGCCACGTCACCATGGACTGGATGGCGGTGTCCTCCTACGGGTCCGGCACCAAGTCCTCCGGTGTCGTCCGCATCCTCAAGGACCTCGATGCCGACCTGATGGGCCGTCATGTGCTCATCGCCGAGGACATCATCGACTCCGGACTCACCCTGTCCTGGCTGAAGTCCAACCTGGAGTCCCGCGGGCCGGCCTCGGTGGAGATCTGCACCCTGCTGCGCAAGCCGGAGGCCGTGAAGGTGGACATCGACGTCAAGTACGTGGGCATGGACATTCCCAACAAGTTCGTGGTCGGCTACGGCCTGGACTTCGCAGAGAAGTACCGCAACCTGGACTGCGTGGGCATCCTGGCCCCGCACGTCTATCAGTGACGCGCTGAGCCTGGGGCTGCGAGCCCGTAGACTGGCAGGCGGATCACGCCGCACCACGGGTCCCTCCGGGAGGCTGCCGGCTGCGGCGTGATGCGCATTCTGCTGTCGAACGGGTGAGGTGAGCTGTGGCGTCGTCGGAGACGCGGTCGCCCGGCTCCGGGTCCGGCCTGGGAGTCGGATCAGGCTCGGTGCGGCCGGTCAGCAAGGCGGCCGCGGCCTATGCCTCGTTGCGCAAGAGCATCCGGGTCGGTGACCTGGAGCCTGGGGAGCGGGTCACCCTCAAGCGGCTCTCCGAGCATCTGGGGATGAGCCTGACGCCGGTGCGGGAAGCGCTGAGCCGGCTCGAGTCCGAGGGGTTCGTGGTCCACGACCCCCACCGAGGGACCTCCATCGCCGAACTGACGCCGGCACGCATCGAGCAGGTGTACCGGCTGCGGGGCGTCCTGGAGCCGATGGCCGTCCGTCTGGCGGGAGAGCGGGCGACGCCGGCCGACATCGACCGGCTGCGGGAACTCGTCCTCGCCTGCGACGAGGCCACCACCCCGCTGGAGGTGGTGGAGAACAACGAGGATCTGCACCTGGCCATCTACCGGCTCAGCGGAGACTCCCTGCTGCTGGGGTTCATCGATCAGCTCTGGGCCGGCATGCCCTACCCCTCGTTGGGGCTCTACGGCTCCCAGTCCCGGGTGAGCCAGTCCTCCCAGGAGCATCACCGCATCGTGGAGGCGATGGCGGAGGGACGGCTCGACGACGCCGCAGAGACGATGCGCCTGCACATCGATCACGGCCGCGCGGCCGCCCTGAAGAACCTCGACGCGGACTGAGCGCCGGGGTCGGGGGCCGCCCGTGTCATGGGCTCCTTCCCGTGGCGCTCTCCCGTGGGTCCCTCCTGTTCCTCCTCACGTGACGTCCTCTCATCGAGGAGTCACTTCCCGGCACATCTCCCTCCAGGTGACGCGCGTCAGCCCCATGAGGTGCAGGGGAAAGTGACTCCTGGATGCGCATCGAGCCTCCGGATGCCCGTTCTGAGGGTGATTCCGCGCACTGTGTTGATATTTTATAAAGTGCAGACTAGTGTCATGGCCGTCACAGTGTGTGAGATGCATGACAGGAGCGCGCGAGCACGCCCATCCATCCGTGGGGCCGGGCTGCGGGAGCGCGCATGACGATGGGGAGACATCCATGGACCAGACGCCGCAGTCGACACGGCCGTCGACGCCGCAGTCGACACCGCCGACCTCCGATGAAGCTCAGGTCGGAGGTGCCGACGACGAGCGCCGCGACTCGGCTGAGACCGCGGTGAGTGAGACCGCCGCGAGTGGGGCCGCCGGTGCGGCCGCGAGCACCGCCGCGGACCGGCTTGCCGCCGAGTTCGCCCGTCCGGAGAGCTGGACTCGCATCATGGGGCTGCCCATCGGGTGGTTCGCCGTGCTCTTCGCTGTCGTGGCCGCCTGTGCCGCTCTGGGGGCGCTGCCGCCGACGATGCTCGGCGGCTTCGCGGTGGTCATCCTCATCGGGGCGCTGCTGAACTGGATCGGCGGCCGCGTGCCGGTGCTGCGCAACTACGGGCTGCCCACAGTGCTGTGCATCCTGACCCCGGCGGTGCTGCTGCATCTGGGCCTGTTCCCGACCTCCTTCGCCGAGACCATGGAGGTCTTCACCGACGGCGGTCAGATCGGGTTCATCGATCTCTACATCGCCAGCCTCATCGCCGGCTCGATCCTGGGGATGCCGCGGGCGCTGCTGCTCAAGGCCGGTGCGCGCATCGCGGTGCCGCTGCTGGGTACGATCATCGCGGTGTTCACCGTGATCGGGCTGGTCGGCACGGCCCTGGGCTTCGGCCTGCGGGAGTCCGTGCTGTTCATCGCCGCGCCGATCATCGGCGGAGGCGTCGGTGCCGGAGTGGTCCCGATGTCCGGGATCTATGCGGACCAGATGGGCGGCGACGCCGGCTCCTACGTGGCACAGCTGATCCCAGCGGTGATCATCGCCAACGTGCTGACCATCCTCTGCGCCGGCATCTTCAACGGCATCACCTATAAGGGCCAGCAGTTCTTCCTCGGCTTCAACGGCAACGGGCAGATCGTCCGCGTGCAGGGCCGGACGGACCAGTTCACGACCAAGCCGAAGGCGACTATGGGGGCCTTCCCGGTGCTCCTGGTGGGCCTGACCATGGCCTGCACGCTCTTCCTGCTGGGCACATTGGTGGCCGAGTTCGTCCCGGGCATCCATGCCTATGCCTGGACGATCCTGCTGGCGGCGCTGATCAAGATCTTCGGCCTGGTGCCTGAGGCGTTCGAGGATGCGGTCTCCACGTGGTTCGCCTTCGTCTCCTCCACGCTGACCCCGGCGCTGCTGGTGGGCATCTCCATCACCTACTTCGAGTTCGACGAGCTGGGCGCGCTGCTCTCCGACTGGCGCTATCCGGTGCTGGTGGCGCTCGCCGTCGTCGTCGCGATCCTCGTAGCGGGCACGCTCGGCTGGCTGGTGAAGATGTACTTCGCCGAGACCTCGGTGGCGATCGGCATGGGCATGACGGACATGGGAGGCACCGGGGACGTCGCCGTCGTCTCCGCGGCCAACCGGCTCGAGCTCATGCCCTTCCTGCAGGTGAGCTCGCGGATCGGCGGGGCCCTGGTGCTGCTGACGGTCTCGGTGCTCATCCCGTTCCTGAACTGAGGTTCTGCGTCTCGCTCGATGCCCGCGCCCGGCTCGGCAGTGTTGAGAATAGTTCGCAACAGCGTACTATGGCGGAGTGACCCAGCGTCCTCCCATGCTCTCCGCCGATCTGCGCCGGGGCCCCGCGCCCTCCGCCGACGCCGGCCCCGCCCCCTCCGCCGAGGCTCCCTCCGCCGAGGCTCCCTCCGCCGAGGCTCCCTCCGTCGAGGCCGCCTCCGCCGTCGCCCCGGCGGCCGCAACGGGGGAGTACGAGGAGAACCACGCACTCAGCAGCACCGGCCGGCGGGTGGCCGCCACTCGCCGCTGGGTGCTGCGCTTCCAGCGCCTGGTCGTGGCCCTGCTGCTGGGCGGAATCGTCGCCATCGTGCTGCTCTCGGTCTCCACCGGGCCCATCAGCCTGAGCATGAGTGATGCCGGGCGCCTGATCCTCGGGCATCTGATCCCCGGCATGCCGTGGATGAGCGACGGCACCTACACCGGCTTGGAGGATCAGGCGGTCTGGCACTTCCGGCTCCCCCGAGTCCTGCTGGCCCTGATCGGCGGCGCCGGCCTCGCGCTGGCAGGTGCCCTCATGCAGGCGGTGGTGCGCAATCCGCTGGCCGAGCCCTACCTGCTCGGAGTCTCCTCCGGGGCGGGCCTGGGTGCGGTCGCCGTCATCTCCTTCGGCTCGGCGGCTCTGGGCGGGCTGTCGATCTCCCTGGCCGCCTTCGTGGGTGCTCTGGCGGCCACCGGCGCCGTGTTCCTCTGCGCCCGGCAGGACGGCGTGGTGGTCCCCACCCGGCTCATCCTCGCCGGGGTGGCGCTGGGCTCGCTGCTCAGCGCGGTCACCAGCTTCCTGACCCTGACCGGCGACGCCCACCAGGTCTTCTCCGTGATGTTCTTCCTGCTGGGCAGCCTCTCGGCGGCCTCCTTCGGCCAGCTGGTGCTGCCGACGATCGTGCTGGTGGGAGTGCTGGTCTTCGCCGCGCTCAACGCCCGGGGTCTGAACGCGCTGATGGCCGGGGATGAGACCGCCACAGCTCTGGGCGTCAACGTCCATGCCCTGCGACTCGGTTCCCTGGCGTTGGCCGCCCTGCTCACCGCCTCGGTGGTGGCGGTCTGCGGCGGCATCGGCTTCGTCGGGCTGATCATCCCGCACACCGCCCGGCTGCTGGTGGGCTCGGACCACCGGTTGATGCTGCCGGTCGCAGTCCTCGGAGGCGCTCTGTTCCTGGCGGCCGCGGATCTGGCGGCCCGCACCGCCGCCGCACCCACGGAGGTGCCCATCGGGATCTTCACCGCCGCCGTCGGGGCCCCGTTCTTCCTGTGGCTGCTGCGCCCCGGCCGCACTCGTGGGGGTCTGGCCGGCTTGCTGCGCCGCCGTCAGGTGGTGGACGCGTGAACCCCCGGCAGCATGGTCCGGGGGAGGGGCTCCGCTTCGACGGCGTCACCGTGGAGCGCGCCGGGCGCAGGCTGGTCGACGACGTCGGCTTCACCGCGCCGGCGGGCCAGGTCACCGCCCTGGTGGGCCCCAACGGCTCGGGGAAGTCCACCCTGCTGAAGACCGCCTACCGGCTCATCCGCCCCGACGCCGGCGCCGTGAGCCTCGACGGCGAGGACCTGTGGCAGCTGCCGCGGCGGCAGGTGGCCCGGCGGGTCGCCGTCATGGCGCAGGAGGCCCAGGCCGTGGTGGACAGCGCCGGGATGGGCCAGTCCGTGCTGGACATCGTCCTGATGGCGCGCTCCGTGCACCATTCCGGCTTCAGCCCGGACACCGATGCCGACCTGGACGTCGTCGTGCGCAGCCTGGAGACCGCCCGCGCGGGGCACCTGGCGGACCGCGGCTTCGCGGAGCTCTCCGGCGGGGAGAAGCAGCGGGTGCTGCTGGCCCGGGCGCTTGCCCAGGGAGCCGGAACGCTGCTGCTGGACGAACCCACCAACCACCTCGACATCGCCTTCCAGATGGAGCTGCTGCACATCGTCCGGGGTCTCGGCCGCACCGCGGTCGTGGCGGTGCATGACTTGAACCTGGCGCTGGCCTACTGCGACCACGCCGCTGTCCTCTCCTCCGGGCGGCTGGTGGACCACGGCCCCGTGGACCAGGTGCTGACCGCGGGGCAGGTCCGCGATGCGTTCGGCGTGCAGGCCACCACGATGAGACTTCCCGGCGGAGACCAGACCCGCCTGGCCTTCGAGCGCCTGGAGGCGTGAGCCCTGACACGGCCGTGATGCGACCTCGCAGCACGGCCCGACCACCCCTGATCGAAAGGACACCCATGCCGCTGATGACACCGACCCGCCCGACCCTCCTGACGACGTTGCCTGCGTTGCCCGCTGCGCTGTCGAGCACCCGTCTGGGCATCGCCGTGCTCGCCGGCGCGGGTCTGCTGCTGACCGCCTGCGGGACCGGGGTGCAGGGTCCGACGGGGGCCGACGCGGACGGCGGGGTCGACGACGGCGACGCGGCGGTCGTCGACGTGGCTCTGGAGAACTGCGGTCAGGAGATGGAGTTCGACGCCGCACCGCAGCGGGCGGTCGGGATGAGTCCGGCACAGACCGAGCTGCTGGTGCGGCTGGGGCTGGGGGACCAGGTGGTCGGTGTGGCGCAGACCTCCTCCTCCGAGCTGCCCGAGGATGTCAGCGCGCAGCTGGGGGAGGCCGAGGAGCTCAGCGACGACCAGCCGCCGTCGCGGGAGGTGCTGCTGCAGGTGGAGCCGGACTTCGTCTTTGCCCCGACCAGCTACGAGTTCAGCGCGGATCAGGGTTTCGCCAGCATCGCGCAGCTTGCCGACGCCGGCGCGGCGTCCTACATCGCCACCGGCGGCTGCTTCGAGCGCCGCTCCGAGGGCACCGTGGAGGACCTGTTCACCGACATCGAGAACCTCGGGGAGATCTTCGCCGCCGAGGAGGCGGCCGAGGAGCTCATCGACGACGGCCGGGACCGCCTCCAGGGCGCCGCTGAGCTGAGCGACGGGGCCGAGCCGCTGAGCGTGGCGCAGGTCTACGTGGAAGGGGACACGCTCTCCGTGGTGGGCGGTGGTGTGGAGTACGACATCATCGCCCAGGCCGGAGGGGACAATGTCTTCTCCCCGGATGAGGACCAGTTCGACTCCTTCGTCTTCGCCCAGATCAGCGCCGAGGAGCTGGCCGCCCGGGACCCGGAGGCGATCGTCTTCGGCGTCGAGGACACCGCTCATGAGGAAACCACCCGGGAGTATTTCGCGCAGAATCACTCAGAGGTCCAGGCCGTCCAGGAGGACCGGCTGATCCCGGTGCCGAACCACCACCTGTTCCCCGGCTCGCTGCAGAACATCGACGCCGTGGAGCGCGTGGCGGACGGGCTGTACGGGGGCTGACGGCGCCTCGGGGCGGCGGGAGAGCACCCGACGGAAGCGTCTCGGTGCGCCCCCTGCATCGTGCTCGGCCCGTGGGCCGGGGCCCTCGCAGATCCCCGATCGACCGTCCTCACAGGGCAACGACGCGGTCCGCGCCCGCCACCGTGCTGGCCCGGTGCGAGACCGTCAGCACGGTGCACTCGAGGGAGCGGATCAGGTCGGTGATACCGGTCTCCGTCTCGGCATCGAGGTTGGCGGTGACCTCGTCGAGGATCAGCAGCGCAGGGCGCCGGACCAGGGCTCGGGCCAGGCAGAGCCGAGCGCGCTGACCGCCGGAGAGCCGTAGTCCGGTCTCGCCGAGCTCGTCCTCCAGGCTGATCCACTCATCGGCTCCGACGGCGGTCAGCGCCCCGCGGAGATCCTCCTCCGTCAGCGCCCCCTCCGGCACCCCCGATCGCAGGTTCTGCGCCACGGTTCCGCGGAAGAGCCGCGACTCCTGATCCACGACCGCCACCCGGGCACGGAGCTCCTCCTCGGGAATCTCCCGTGGCCTCCGGCCCCGTCGGTCCTCGGTCGGGGCGAACAGCGCTGCCTCGCCCGCGCTGGGGCGCCACAGCCCCGCCACGAGATTCACCAGCGTGGTCTTCCCTGCGCCGGAGGGCCCGGTGATGGCCACATGCTCACCGGGATCCACGATCGTCGGTGGGAAGCGCAGCTCCCCACGGCCGGGGTGGCGGTACCGCAGTCCGCTGATCCGCACACCCCAGGCGGTCGGAGCCGCGAGGGTGGAAGCAGCAGCATGCGGCCCGACGTCATCGTGGCCGTGCGCCCGCGGGGCCACGCGGGGAGCGGCAGAGCCGGCGTCGTCGTCGAGCTGTGCGGCCACTCGTGCGGCGGAGGCCCGCAGCGGGTGGAGCTTCCCCAGCGTATCTGCGGCGCCGATCAGCGGGGCCAGGCTCATCATCGCCAGGGTGACCGCGGCGGCCATCAGTTCTGGAGCCACATTCGGCTCCGGCGCAGCGGCATGACGCAGCCCCAGCAGCAGCACCACGAGCAGGGCCGTGACCGTGAGCAGATCGCGGACCCCGGAGGCCAGGCTCTCCAGCAGCGCCGCCCGGCGCCCATGGCGACTGATCCGCCCGGTGCGCCGGGCGGACTCCTCGACGATCTTCTCCGTCAGGGAGAGGCTCAGCACGTCTCGAGCGTTGCCGAGGGCATCGGTGATGAACCGGGACAGCCTGGTCGACTCCTCCTGCTGATCCTGTCCCGCCTGGGTCGAGCGTCGCCGCAGGAGCAGGCTGCTGGACATCAGCACCGCGCCCAGCACCAGCACCACGGCGCCCAGGACGGGGTCCAGCAGCCACAGCGCCGCAGCTCCCACCGCGAAGGTCAGCGCGGCCGAGGCGATTTGGGCGATCGTGTGCGCGTAGAAGAACTCCAGCTTCTCCAGATCGGTCAACGTGGTGGATGCCGCATCGCCGGAATGGGCCTGTCGGCCCTCCATCACGCGAGCTGCGTAGGAGTCGAACAGACGCATCCGCAGCAGGTCCAGCACCCGGTAGGCCAGAGCGTGGGAGACGTCCATCTCATGCCAGGTGAGCAGCGCTCGCACCGCCACCGCGGCCCCCAGGCTCCACCAGAACTCCGACGGCGGCAGGTTCCCGAGCACCACGGCATGGCCCACTCCCCAGGCGCCCATCACGGTGATGGCCATCAGGGAGAGCCAGCCTGCCCAGGAGACCAGGCCGGTCCAGAGCAGCGGAGCCGCCATCGGGCGCAGCAGGCGCAGCAGCACCAGCAGGGGCCGGTCCGGCGTCTCGTCGCCCGCGGCGAGCTCCGGGCGGTGGCGGGTGCTGTCAACGGTGAGGCTCATGCGTCCTCCTCCTGCGGGGCTGCGGCGGCTGCCGGGGTCGGGGCTCGGCCGGGGCGGAGCCGGCCGTTCTCGAGGATCCGATGGTCGTCCGCGACCTGTGCGACGTCCTCGCGGTGGCTGATGATCAGCACGATCCGTCCGGCCGCGCGCTCGCGGAGTCGGGACAGCACGGCCCCGGCGGTGTCCTCGTCGAGGGCGCTGGTCGGCTCATCCATGAGGATCATCGGCCGATCGGCCAGATAGGCCCGGGCGATGGCCACCCGCTGGGCCTGGCCCCGAGAGAGCGACGTGCCGCCCTCAGTGATCGGCGTGCTCAGACCCTCGGGCAGCACGCGGAGGAGGCCGCCAAGTCCGGCGTCGTGACAGGCGGCCAGCAGCGTCGCCTCGTCGACGCCGTCCGGCGCCGCCAGGCGCAGGTTCTCCCGCAACGTGCCGGAGAACAGCGACGGATTCTGGGACACCACGGCGATCTCCTCCGGCCGGGGCCGGCGTCCGGCCAGCGTCACCGTGCCTGACGTAGGTCTCAGCAGGCCCAGGATGATGTCGAAGACCGTGGACTTCCCGGCCCCTGACGCCCCGGAGATCACCGTGATCCGGCCCGGCTCGATGACGGCGTCGGCACCGCAGAGCACCGGGGCGACGGTCTGGGGGTACTGGTGATGGACGTCCTTGAGACGCAGCGCACCAGGTGTCGGCCCGGGACGCGCGGTCGGCGCTCCGGCGGGCCCGTCGACGGCCGCCGTGCCGGTGGGGGGCTCAGCATCGGTCCCCGACACGTCACCCTGCGCGGTCCCGGCGGCGGCGAAGGCGCCGTGCTCGCGCAGCGCGCTCACGGCGGAGAGCCCCAGGAACCCGGCGTGCCACTGCTGGGAGACGTCACGGATGGGTCGGAAGGTCTCCGAGGCCAGCATCAGCATCGCGAAGATCCGAAGCGGCTCCTCGGCGACAGCGGCCAGCGGGGTGGCCAGCACTCCCTGCGGCTCGACTCCGGCTGCGGTGAGGATCGTCAGGGCGGCGGCGGTCGCCGTGCCCGCCTGGATCATCAGATCCAGGATCCCGGTCTCTCCCAGGGAGGCGCGCATGGTGCGCACGGTCTCCCGGTGCAGTCGGGCCGAGCGCGCGCTGAGCGCCCGGCGACGCCCCGGCACGGCGCCGAGAAGCTGCAGGGTGCGCATGCCCTGCAGGGACTCCTGGACGTCGGCGCTGAGCTCGTCGTAGGACTCCCAGCGTTCGTGGGAGCGGTGCGCCATCCATCGGTTGAAGGCCCGCGGTGCCCCGACGGCGGCCACCACGAAGACTCCCAGCGCGCCGGCGACGGCGGGGGAGAGCGCCGCCATGGCCAGCACCAGCAGTGGGCAGAGCAGGGCCACCTGCGCCACGTGGGGCAGGTATCGAGTGAGGTAGGTGTCCACGCCTTCCACGGCATCCACCGCGGTCAGCCGTGCCGAGCCGGCCCGGCTGCGCACGTCATGGAGCCGTTCGGGCGCCAGGATCCGCCGCAGCACGCGGGCCCGCATCTGCTGGCGGATCGTGGTGCCCAGTGCGGAGACCAGGTGCTGCTGAAGCTGGCGCAGCAGGAGCCTCGCGACGGCGGCCGCGGCCAGGACGGCCAGGCACATGGCGCCGAGGCCTGGGCGCGCCTGCACCGCTGCGGTCAGTGCGCCGGCCAGAGCCACGGCCTGGGCCACGTATGTGAGCGAGACGCCCACCAGCGCTGCTGTCAGCCGGCTGAGGCCGCGGGGGTGGCCTCGTGCCAACCTGGTCAGCTCAGGGACGATCATCATGGGGCTCACCTCGGGGCGTGGACATCTTCCCCAGTCTAATGCGAATCATGTGCAATAAATGGTCGACGTCGGGAGGCGAGCCATTCCACCTGTCGCGAACGTGACGACGTCCCAGGTGCCGTTGTCAGGCACTGGCAGTACCCTGGTGCGCTAGGTGTACCCCCTTGTGTCTGACGGAGCTGCATGAACTTGAAGAAGATCTTCACCGGTCCGCTGTTCTGGATCCTCCTGGCGGTGGCGGCGCTGCTCATCGTGGTGCCCATGCTGTTCTCCTCGGGCCAGACCGGCGCCCGCGTGGACACCAATGTGGGCATGGAGCTCATCGCCGACGGCCAGGTCTCGGAGGCCAGGATCGACGACGGCGACCACCGCGTGGACCTGCATCTGACCGAGCCCTATGAGCAGGAGGGGGAGGAGCTCGGCGACGTCGTCCACTTCCACTTCTCGCAGGCGCGGGCTGAGACCGTCGTCGATGCGATCGCCGAGGCGGACCTGGAGGGCTACACGGACGAGCCGGAGCAGTCGAACTGGCTGCTTTCGCTGCTGAGCTTCATGATCCCCTTCCTGCTGATTGCCCTGCTGTTCATCTGGTTGATCACCCGCATGTCCGGCGGCAACTCGCGGGTCATGCAGTTCGGCAAGTCCAAGGCCAAGATGTTCGACAAGGACGTGCCGCAGGTGACCTTCCGCGACGTCGCCGGAGCTGAGGAAGCTGTGGAGGAGCTCCACGAGATCAAGGAGTTCCTCTCCGAGCCGGAGAAGTTCCAGCGCCTGGGCGCGAAGATCCCCAAGGGCGTTCTGCTCTACGGTCCGCCCGGTACCGGCAAGACGCTGCTGGCCAAAGCCGTGGCCGGTGAGGCCGGCGGCGCCTTCTACTCGATCTCCGGCTCCGACTTCGTGGAGATGTTCGTCGGCGTCGGCGCCTCCCGGGTGCGTGACCTGTTCAAGCAGGCCAAGGAGAACTCTCCGGCGATCATCTTCGTGGATGAGATCGACGCCGTCGGCCGCCAGCGCGGCGCCGGCGTGGGCGGCGGCAATGACGAGCGCGAGCAGACCCTGAACCAGCTGCTGGTGGAGATGGACGGCTTCGAGGCGAATGCGAACATCATCGTCATCGCCGCCACCAACCGCCCGGACGTCCTGGACCCCGCCCTGCTGCGCCCGGGGCGCTTCGACCGGCAGATCCCCGTGGAGGCCCCCGACTTCGCCGGTCGCCGGTCCATCCTCGAGGTCCACGCCAAGGGCAAGCCCATGGTGGAGGACCTGGATCTGGAGTCCATCGCTCGCAAGACCCCGGGGTACACGGGTGCGGATCTCGCGAACGTGCTCAACGAGGCGGCCCTGCTGACCGCCCGGTCCAACGCCGACCTCATCGACGACCGCGCCGTGGACGAGGCCATCGACCGCGTGATGGCCGGCCCGCAGAAGCGCACCCGGCTGATGAAGGACCACGAGCGCCGGGTCACCGCCTACCACGAGGGCGGCCACGCCCTGGTCGCCGCCGCCCTGAACTACTCGGCCCCGGTCACTAAGATCACCATCCTGCCGCGCGGCCGCGCCCTGGGCTACACCATGGTGGTCCCGGAGGATGACAAATACTCCACCACCCGCAACGAGCTGCTGGACCAGATCTCCTATGCCATGGGTGGTCGGGTCGCCGAGGAGATCGTGTTCCACGACCCCTCCACGGGGGCGGCCAACGACATCCAGAAGGCCACCGACACGGCACGGAAGATGGTCACCGACTACGGCATGAGCGCCAGGGTGGGGTCCGTGAAGCTCGGGTCCGGGGACACCAGTCCGTTCCTGGGCCGGGAGATGGCCACCGGCAAGGAGTACTCCGAGGAGCTGGCGGCGATCGTCGACGCCGAGGTCCGCGCCATCATCGAGGAGGCGCACGACGAGGCCTACTGGGCGCTCACGGAGAACCGACACGTGCTGGACCGACTGGCCGAGGAGCTGCTCCGCGTGGAGACCCTCAATGCCCACGAGGTCGCGGCGATCTTCCATGACGTGAGGAAGCGACCGCATCGGCAGGTCTGGGAGTCCTCCCCGGAACGGCCCATCATCATCACCTCCGAGACCGTCGCGGATTCGCCCGATCCTGCTGACGGGGAGTTCATCGGCACCGAGCCCGGCGAGGCCGCCGGTGAGACGGCTCGCGAGACGGCCGACGAGACCTCTGAGGCCGGGGAGGACGTCCGATGAGCAGCACGATCACCACCCCTGGCAGCCCTGATCTGCCGCAGGACGCTCCGGTGGACCTGCCGCGCATCGAGGCCGCCGTGCGGGAGATCCTGGTCGCCGTCGGCGAGGATCCGGAGCGGGACGGCCTGAAGGACACCCCGGGGAGGGTGGCGCGGGCCTATCAGGAGGCCTTCCGGGGCCTGCATGAGGACCCTGCCGAGCTGCTGGGCACCACCTTCGACATCGGCCATGAGGAGCTCGTCCTCGTCCGCGACATCCCGTTCTACTCCATGTGCGAGCACCACCTGGTGCCGTTCTTCGGCCACGCGCACATCGGCTACATCCCGTCGGCCGACGGAAAAGTCACCGGGCTGAGCAAGCTGGCGCGCCTGGTGGACATCTTCGCCAAGCGCCCCCAGGTGCAGGAGAACCTCACCACGGAGGTGGTCGAGGCGCTCATGGCGCACCTGGAGCCGCTGGGCGCGATCGTCGTCGTCGAATGCGAGCACCTGTGCATGTCCATGCGCGGGGTCTCGAAGCCCGGCGCGAAGACCATCACCTCAGCGGTGCGCGGACAGCTCCGTGACGCCGCGACCCGATCGGAGGCCATGAGCCTCATCCTGCACCGCTGAGCATCGCCCGCGCCGCCCCCGACGATGGGGTGCGGACGCGGACGGCGAGCCCTGACCAGGGCGGCCCGGCGGCACACCACCCAAGGAGGACCCTGATGGACACCATGGGCGCAGCCCCGGGCACAGGCCCGAACACCGGACCCGTGAGCGTGGTCCGCCGCGCGGCGGCGAAGAAGACGGTGGCAGACCTGCCCACCGACAGGACCCTGGTGATGGGCATCCTGAACGTCACCCCGGACTCGTTCTCCGACGGCGGCCGGTTCGTGGCCCCGCCGGACACGGTGGTCGACCACGAGTCCGCCGTCCACGCGGGACTCTCGCAGCACTATGCGGGCGCGGACATCGTTGACGTCGGCGGAGAGTCCACCCGACCCGGCGCCGACCCCGTGGAGCCGGAGGAGGAGCAGCGCCGCATCCTCCCGGTGCTGGAGGCGCTGTTCACCGGTGGCGCGGTGGTCTCGGTGGACACCCGCCACCCCTCCACCGCTGCGGCGGCGATCGCGGCGGCCCCCGGGCCGGAGCACCTGATCATCAACGACGTCTCGGGGATGGTGACCGCCGCGGAGATGCCGCAGGTCGTCGCCGACGGCGGCGTGCGGGTCATCATCACGCACAACCGGGGCGATGCGCAGACCATGCAGTCCCGCGCGCAGTACGACGACGTGGTCGCCGAGGTGGTCGCCGAGCTGCAGCAGATCCGCGACCGCTACCTCGACGCCGGGGTCCCGGCGGAGAGGATCATTCTGGATCCGGGCATCGGCTTCGCGAAGACCGCCGCCCAGAGCTGGGAGCTGCTGCGCCACCTGGACCGCATCGTGGCCCTGGGGCATCCGGTTCTGCTGGGCGTCTCCCGGAAGGGCTTCCTGGGCGAACTGCTGGCCCGCTCCGGCGCCCCGCGCGAGGCTCAGGGGCGGGACGCCGCCACGCTGGCCCTGAACGCCCTGGCGGCCCAGGCCGGCGTCTGGGCCGTGCGTGTCCACGACGTCGAGCCGACGGTAGACGCGATGAAGGCGGTCGGCGCCCTGCGGCGGGCCTGAGCGCCGTCCGGAGGCCGGCGACGGCGGCCCTCCGGTCTCCACGGGTGTTCGTCGGCCTCCGATGTTTTCCTCGGCGCCATGAACCTCATTATGAAGCACTCTTTTCATAAAAATAGCGACGTGGGCCACCCCGTCGATTCGGGCATCTGAGCGCCGAGAGGGTCTGCGTCTTCCCGCAGTCGCCTCAGATGTCATGGCGGCGTGGCAGCTGTCGCGTTTCAGTCCATCGATTCCGGGTGAGGCGCCGGGGGTTGCGGTGAGATGCCGTCTCGACAGGGCGTCGACCCCTGTGGTTACTGGGGAGTCGGGGTTCGTCACCTTCGGTCACGGAGGGGGTTTCTGGTGATACCCGAGGCGGTGATGCTCAAGCGCTTCAGGACTTGCCTGGCCCGGATGGCTGTCGTGAACGGGCGTGGTGCAGACTGCATCGGCATCTCCAAGCCTCTTGACTGACCTGACGATGGTTGCATAGTGTCACCTTCGGAGGGGAATCCTCACCGGGGGGCTTGATTCCAGCACCTGTATGGCATTGATGGCATGTCAAGACTGCTTGATGAGCCCTTCGGAATGCGAAAGAAAGGGCATCACAATGACTAGCAGGTTCGCGGACGTCAGCCGGAGATGGCTGAAGACCGCAGCGACGACGGCGGCCACCTCCGCGCTCGTCATCGGCGGCGGCATCGCCACGGCGGCCGCCGGACACGCCGCCAATGACCATGACGGGCACGATGGACACGATGGGCACGAGGGCGGTGACGCCTGCGAGTTCTTCCTGGAGCACATGTGGGCCAACGAGGACGGCATTCCGCTGCTCGGAAGCTTCGCCCACGTGAACGAGTACCACACCGATCCCGCCTACGAGAACCTGGTCCTCTCGCTAGCGAGCGGCGCCATCGGGAACTCCGAGATGCCGATCATCGACATCTACGGCGGGCCCCTGGGCTGGATTCCCGTCTTCAACCCCTCGCACGTCAAGGGCCACAACACCGACTACGTCACGCTGCTGACCTCTTGCGGCGGCATCGGCATCCCGCTGGACAGCAATGATCTGACTGCGTTGGACGTGCCCTCGGCGGACGAGCTGGCGGACCTGTCGGACCTGATCATCCCGGGACTGCCCACCCCGGAGATGCTGACCTCGGACTACCTGTGGGAGACCACTGACGCCTCCGCCATCCTGGACCGGGTCACTCCGGAGACGCTGCTCAACCTGGAGGAGTACGTCGGGTTCGCCGGGGACCACTTCGACACCTGGCGGCTCCTGTGGGAGACCGCGCTGGACGATGTGACTAGCGGGAACCCCACCGGGACCCTGGAGCTGCTGCAGATCACCGAGAACATCAACACCCTGCAGTCGCTCTCCGACGTCGTCGGCGACGACGCCCTGGGTGACCTCCTCGGGGAGGGCGACCTCGGCGAGCTCCTCGACGCCGGTGACCTGGAGAGCATCCTGGAGCTGGACGGGCTCCTGGACGAGAGCGGCCTCGGCGGTCTCCTCGACGCCGGTGAGCTGGACGGCCTGCTGGAGCTCGAGGGCCTGCTCGACGAGGGTGGTCTGGACGGAGTCCTGGATGAGGGCGGTCTTGACGGCCTCGTCGGTGACGGCGGACTGGAGGACCTGCTGAGCCAGGACGGACTGGACGGCCTGCTGGAGCTCGAGGGCCTGCTCGACGAGGGCGGCGTGGAAGGCCTGCTGGGCGGACTCGGTCTGGACGGCCTGCTCGACGGTCTCCTCGGCGGCGACGACGGTCTCCTCGGCAGCGGCGGCCTCGGCGGCCTACTGGGCGGCGGAGGCGACTCCGGCGACACCGACGGCGATGCCTCCGTCACCACCGAGTACACCGTGCTGCTGGGCGGCACCGAGTCCTCCGGGCTGGGCCAGTGCGACGGCACCCTGACCGGCAATTCGCTGACGGTCAACTGCCTCTACGCCGGCACCACCTCGGACGTCACCGGCGTGACCCTGCACACCGGCGGCAGCGACCTCGAGCTGACGGCCACCGGCGGCACCAGCGGCGCAGCCGGCGGCAGCTTCGAACTGACCGACGAGCAGGTCGCCGCGCTGCAGGCCGGTGACGCAACCGTCACCATGACCACCACCGGTTCGGCCGGGGGTGAGCTCAGCGGCAACGTCTCGCAGTGCGGCTGACTCGCTGAGCCCTCAGGTCCGGTGACGTGACCTGACCAGTGCACAGGGGGTGGATCCCCGGGGGAATCCCGGAGTTCCACCCCCTTGTTCTGTCCTCGTCGGTTCTGTGCTCGTCGGCGCCAGTCCTATGCTCGTCGGGGTCGATGATGCGGCGCGGGTTCAGGATCGGCCCGGAATGGGAGAAGGTAGAGGCATGCGCAGCGACATGATCCGCCTGACGGGCGTCACCGCCGTCGGCCATCACGGGGTCTTCGAGTTCGAGAGGCGGCAGGGCCAGCCCTTCCGTGTGGACGCCGAGCTCGCGGTGGACCTGAGGGCGGCCGGCCGTTCTGACGCTCTGGAGGACACGGTCTCCTACGTGGACATCGCGGAGCGCATCGAAGCGGCCATCACCGGGGAACCCTATGACCTCATCGAGGCGCTGGCCCAGAAGATCGCTGCCGACGTCCTCTCCGCCGATCATCGCATCGAGGCGGCGAGCATCACCGTCCACAAGCCGGAGGCGCCTCTGGAGCAGAGCTTCGCCGACGTCGCGGTCACGGTCCACCGGACCCGCGCTGAGCTGCAGGGCGGACGGATCCTCACCCGCACCGCGGCCGTCGGCGGCTATGACACCGTCTCCCTCGCCGACCAGGCCGACGCGGCCGAAGCCGGCGACCAGCACGCCTCTCCCTCGGCGCGGCGCGGCGCCGGGTCCCATGGCGTGGGTCGTGGGTCTGCCCTCCGCGACCCGGACCTGCCCGCGAGCTTCCCGGTGCGCGCCGTGCTCGCGCTGGGCTCCAACCTGGGCGACTCGGCGCAGATCCTCGACGACGCCGTCGCCGCCCTGGACGGGTCCGATCAGGTGGACGTCCTGAACACCTCTCCTCGCGCGCTCACCGCCCCAGTGGGCGGGCCCGTCGGGCAGCCCGACTTCCTCAACCAGGTGGTGGAGGTGGAGACCTCCCTGTCGCCCCACGCCCTGCTCGACGTCGCCCAGCGGATCGAGGCGGAGCACCACCGCACCCGCGAGGTCCGCTGGGGCCCGCGCACCCTCGATGTCGACATCATCACCTACGCCGGGGCGCATGTGGACTCACCCCGGCTGACCGTGCCCCATCCGCGGGCCGCCGAGCGCGCCTTCGTGCTGCTGCCGTGGTCCTGGATGGACCCCATAGCGCTGCTCGACGGCGTCCCGGTGCGGCAGCTCGCCGCCGAGGCCGCCGACGCCGAGGGCGTGCGCCGGGAGGTGGCGCCATGACCAGGCTGCAGCCCATGTGGCTGATGATCATCGCCGGCGCTTCGGCGCTGGTCGGACTCGTGGCCACCGTGCTCATGGTGACCCGAGGTTTCGGCTCCCCCGTGCTGGCCCCGGTCTCGCTGATCACCCTGGGCGGCATCGGGCTGGTGGTCCTGGGCCTGGGTATGGTGGTGTGGTGGGACCAGCGCGGCCTGGAGAAGGACGCTGACCAGGCGCGACGCGACGGTGAGCGACAGGACGCGGACCGGCGCTCCGGGAGACGGGGACCGCGGCGCGGGCGACGTCTGCACCCGCTGGAGGCCGCCCGCGTGGTGGTCGCCGCGCAGGCCTGCGGATATGCGGGTGCGGTGATCGCCGGCTGGCACGCCGGCGTGCTGATCGACCTGGGTCCCACGGCGGGCCTCGCCGCGCCGAACGCCCACGCGGCGCTGCTGATGATCATCGGCGGCCTGGTGTGGGTGATCATCGGGTTCGTGGTGGAGCAGCTCTGCCGCCTCCCGCCGAATCGCGGCGACGACGGCGGAGGGCCCGTCCGGCGGCCCCGCCGTGACTTCGGTCAGGAGCCCGGGACTGCAGGCGGGGCGGCACGCGAAGCCGCTCCTGATGTCGGATCCACCTATGGACACGCGCTGCGCGGCCCGCGCCGCGCCCACGCACGAACTGAGGAGGGACATGCCGGCGGAACCCATTGACCCGGCGGGAGTGACCTGGACCCGGGTCGACGAGCGGTACATCACGGTGCGCATGATCTCCGCGGTGATCGGATGGGCGGTGACGCTGCTGATCATCGCCGTGCCTGTCGTGCTCGACCTGGCAGACGTGATCAGCCTGCCCCTGTGGCTGGTGCTGGTGGTCGTCATCGGTGCGATCCTCTGGGCAGCCGCCGATCTGATCCTCATCCCGCGCCGCATCCGCGCCATCGGGTACCACGAGCGCGCCGATGACCTGCTCATCCGCCGCGGTCTGCTGTTCCAGAAGGTGGTGGCCGTCCCGTACGGCCGCCTGCAGTATGTGGACATCGAGGCCGGGCCGCTGATGCGCCACTTCCACGTGTGCACCGTGCAGCTGAAGACCGCCTCCGCCGGGACCGACGCCGTCATCCCCGGAGCCCACCGGGACGAGGGGGCCCGGCTGCGCGAAGAGCTGCCGGCCCGCGGCCAGGCCCGCCTGGCCGGCCTGTGAGGGGGCGAGAGATGACAGAGGCCCAGCCTGACGAGAAGTGGTTCGACGAGACCTGGACGAAGGTCCACCCGCTGAGTCCCTTCGTGCGCGGCTGGCTGACGGTGATCGCCGTGCCCGGCATCGTCTTCGGCTACAACTGGGAGATCTGGGCGGATCTGTGGAACCTGTGGCGATCCGGTGAGCTGTGGGACCAGGTGGACCGCAACCCGGTGGCGTTCCTGGCCGGCGGCGGAGGGCTCGTCCTCCTGGTGGTGGTGGTCTTCGGCGGGTTCATGCTCTCCTGGTGGTTCACCCGGTACAAGATCACCGACGAGCACGTGATGGTGAAGTCCGGGATCTTCGTGCGCCAGCACCGGCAGGCGCGCATCGACCGGGTGCAGGCCGTGGACCTGCGCCAGCCGCTGCTGGCCCGGATCACCGGTCTGGCGGAGCTGAAGTTCGAGGTGGCTGAAGGAGACGGCACCGCCGCGACGCTGGCCTTCCTGAAGAAGGGCCAGGCCGAGCAGCTGCGGGCCGACATCATGGACCGTGCCTCCGGGCGTGCCCAGTGGCGCCGCCAGCAGGCCGAGGCGGCGGCCTCCCCGGGCGCCGCTCAGCCTGACGGGTTCGGGGCCGCGCCGCCAGGTCCCCCCGGTGGCCGGCCCCCTCAGGGTGGGTCCGCGCCGTTCCCTCCGGGGCAGGCCATGCCGCCTGCCGGGCCGGCGCCCCTGTTCCAGGACGTGCCCGACCGGGAGATCACCCGGGTGCCCACCGGGCGCCTGATCGGCTCCGTCCTCATGGGCTGGGGGACGGTGTTCCTGCTGATCATCGCCGGGGCGGGTCTCATCGCCGCGGTGGTCGGCGGCATCGTGTCCCTCTCGATGGGCGTTGAGGACCCCTTGGGGCAGGCGGGGGCCGTGATCGGCACCGTCGGTGTGGCGGTCCTTCCCGGCCTCATCCCGGTGGGGATCGCCGTGGTGGCGGTCTACTACCAGCAGTTCAGCGGCGGATTCCGATTCACCGCCACCATGACCGGTGCCGGGCTGCGGATGCGCTACGGCCTGCTGGAGACCACCACCCAGACCGTCCCGCCGGGACGGGTGCAGGCGCTGCAGATCCACCAGCCGCTGCTGTGGCGGTCCTGCGGCTGGTTCCGGGTGCTCGTGGTCGTCGCCGGCTACGGATCAGGAGAGAGCCGTTCGGTGCTGCTGCCGGTGGGACGCCGCGAAGACGTCATGGCGGTCACCGCGGAGATGTTCCCCGATCTGCAGGTGCCGTATCCGGAGCAGCTGGTCAGTGAGGGCCTCACCGGCTCCGGCACGGCAGGAGGCTTCACCGAGGTGCCGCGGCGCGCACGGATCTTCGACCCGTTCGTGCGGCGTCGGCGAGGGTTCTGCACCACGCCTGCGGCGGTGATGTTCCGTGACGGGCGCCTGTCCCGCCGGCTCACCCTGATCTCGCATGAGCGGATCCAGTCGCTGGCCCTGCTGCAGGGGCCGTGGCAGCGAGCCAAGCGCCTGGCGGACGTCCATCTGCACACGCCGGCTGGCCCGTTCCAGGTGCAGCTGGCCAATCAGGACCTCGACGCCGCCCACTGGCTGTTCGAGAACGAGGCGCGTCGAGCCGCCGTCGCCCGACGCATGAGCGACCGGAACCAGTGGATGCTCCCCGAAGAGCTCCACGAGTTCGAGCGTATGGTCAGCCAGACCCGCTCCCAGTCCGCGGACGGCTCTGTGGCCGCCGCCTCGGAGCCCGAGGGTCCCGTCGCCGGCCCGCCGTACTCAGGACAGCAGCACCCAGGTCAGCCGTACTCAGGCCAGTCATACTCCGCGCTGCCGCCGCAGCCTCCCGGGCCGTCCGCGCAGCCTCCGGGGACCCCCGCCCCGGGGAACCCTGGCCCGTGGCAGCCCGGTGCTCACCAGCCGTACCAGCCGTACCAGCCGTACCAGCCGCAGCAGCCGTACCAGCCGCAGCAGCCGTACCAGCCGGGTCAGCCGGGCGAGCCTCCGCGCAGCCCCGCCCCGCCTGCCGCCCCGCCTGCTGCACCGCCGCCCGGGCCGCAGCCCGGTCAGCCGCCGCATCCGCGCCCATACCCCGAGCCCCGTCCCGACGAGGAGCCCGATGAACGTCGTCGCTGATCCGTATCCGAGCGAGAAGGAGCCCTCGCAGCGGGACGGCCGTCTCGGCGTCGGAATCATCTCGGCGGGCAAGGTGGGGGCGGTGCTGGGTGCCGCGCTGCGCGGCGCGGGCCACCAGGTGGTGGGGGTGCACGCCGTCTCGGAGGCCTCCCGCAGCCGTGCGGAGTCTCTGCTGGACGGGGTCCCGATCCTGGAGATCCCGGAGATCCTGCGCCGCTCCGAGCTGGTGCTGCTGGCCGTGCCGGACGACGCGCTCGCCGACGTCGTCTCCGGCGCCGCCGAGGCCGGACATTTCCAGGCCGGCCAGCTGGTCATCCACACCTCGGGTCGCTATGGCACCGATGTGCTCGCCCCGGCTCAGCAGGCCGGCGCGATCACCCTGGCCGTCCACCCGGCGATGACCTTCACAGGGCTCACCATGGACCTGCAGCGGCTCAACGCCTGCGCGTTCGCAGTGACGGCCCCGGCGCCCGTGCTGCCCATCGCCCAGGCCCTGGTGGTGGAGATGGGCGGAGAGCCCGTCACCGTCTCCGAGTCCGACCGAGGCATCTATCACGCGGCCCTCGCCCATGCTTCGAACCACCTGAACACCATCACAGGGCAGGCGTCCGAGATGCTGCGCGGCATCGGGGTGGAGGCCCCGGACCGCGTGCTCGGCCCCCTGATGCAGGCGAGCCTGGACAATGCGCTCGCCTCCGGGGAGGGCGTGCTGACCGGCCCCATCGCGCGCGGCGACGTGGGCACCGTGGCGCGGCACGTCCAGCTGCTCAGTGACTCCGAGCTGCCGGCCGACGTCCGCACCGCCTATGTGCAGATGGCCCGGGCCACCGCGCAGCGGGCCCTGGACCGCGGGCTCATCAGCTCCACCCAGGCGGCCGCGATCCTCGACGTGCTCACCGACTGAGCAGCGGCGGGCGGTCACCCGCCGCGTCGGCGCCCGCCCCACACATCGAGGAGTCACTTCCCCGCGCATCATCCCCGGGTGACGCGCGTCAGGAGGCGGAGATGCACGGGGAACTGACGCCTCGATCACCGTCACACAGTCCCGAGACGTCTGCGGGCACTCGCCGCGGCCGGACTACGATGGACCGGTGACAGCACCGCAGGTCCTCACCACCGTCTCCGCCTACCGCGCCGCCCTGGCCGAACTGCTCAGCGCCCGGCGCGCCGCCGGCGTCGCCCGCCCCACGGTGAGTCTGGTGCCCACCATGGGAGCTCTGCACTCCGGGCACGCCGCGCTCGCCGATGCCGCCCGCGCCGAGGCGGAAATCGTGGTGGCCTCGATCTTCGTGAACCCGCTGCAGTTCGACGATCCCGAGGACTTCCGTCACTATCCGCGCAGCCTCGACTCCGACGTCGAGCTCCTCACCGCCCACGGCGTGGACCTGGTCTTCGCCCCGGAGGTGGAGGAGATGTATCCGGGCTACCCGGACGGACCCTTGGTGCGGGTCAGCGCGGGGGAGCTCGGCCGCCGGTGGGAAGGGGCCTCTCGTCCGGGGCACTTCGACGGGGTGGTCACCGTGGTCGCCAAGCTGTTCAGCATCATGTCTCCGCCGGTCATGGCCGACGTCGGAGCGCGCTTCGAGTCCTGGTTCGGGGAGAAGGACGCCGAGCAGCTGGCGATCATCCGCCGCATGGTCGCCGACCTGGACCTTGAGGTCACCATCCGGTCGCTGCCGATCGTCCGCGACGCCGACGGCCTGGCGCTGTCCAGCCGCAACCAGCGGCTCAGTGCGCAGGAGCGTCAGCATGCCCTGCGGCTGGTGGAGGCGCTGTCCACGCTGGCTCGGCGTGCTGAGGTGGGCCAGAGGCTCGACGTCGACGGCGTCGTCTCCGCGCTGCGTGCCGCCGAGGGGGTGGAGCTGGACTACCTGGTGGTGGCGGACCCGCAGACCCTGCGTCCCGCCGCGCTGCCCGCCGACGGAGTCCTGGAGCGGGAGGCCCTCGCGCTGGTCGCCGCCCGGGTCGGTCCCGTGCGGCTCATCGACAACATGATGCTGCGCCCCACGATTCTGCGCCCCGCGAACAGGGAGACGTGACACAGGCCGCACGACATGTGAAACAGTTGCTTCAAGAAAAGATCCCACGGATCTCCGGATCGCCTCCGATCCGACCCCACCCGAGACGAAGGAGCCGGCAGACGTGACCGACACTCCCACCACCACGGCGACCCCGACCTTCCCCTACCTGGACCCGGCCACCCGCCCCCAGGACGACCTGCAGCGCCACGTCAACGGCGAATGGCTCAAGACCGCCGAGATCCCCGCGGACCTCGACGCCTACGGCTCCTTCATCGAGCTGCGCGACAAGTCCGAGGCTGACGTGCGCGCCATCCTCGAGGACGCCGCCGCCGGCTCCACGGACCTGAGGGACGACGCCGTCGCCGCCCGCATCGGTGACTTCTACGCCGCCTTCATGGACGCCGAGCGCGCCGAGGAGCTGAAGCTCGCCCCCATCGAGCCCATGCTCGACGCCCTCGACGCCGTCTCCTCTCCTGCCGAGCTGCTCCGCCTGTCCGCCTCCTGGCAGCGGTACGGCGTGGACGGGCTGCTCGCCGCCGGGGCCAGCCGCGACGCCGGTGACCCCGAGCGGGTCCTGTGGCACATCATCCAGGACGGGCTCGGGCTGCCCGATGAGTCCTACTACCGCGAAGAGCAGCTCGCCGACACGCTGTCCTCCTACCGCGAGCACCTCAGCCGCTTCCTGGCGCTGGGCGGAGTGGCCGACGCCGAGCAGGCCGCCGCCGACGTCGTCGCCCTGGAGACCGTGATCGCCTCCCACCACTGGGACCGGGTGGCCACCCGTGACGCGCAGAAGCGCTACAACCTGCGCACCCGCGACCAGGTCATCGCCGAGATGCCGCTGATCACCGAGGCGCTGGCCGGCTGGCGGCTCACCGACTCCCAGTCGGCGGAGATCGTCCTGGCCCAGCCGGACGTGCTGCCCGCCATGCAGACGGCGCTCACCGAACAGCCGCTCGAGCACTGGAAGCACTGGCTGCGCGCCCAGCTGCTGCGCTGGGCCGCCCCGCTGCTGCACAGTGCGCTCGTCCAGGAGCACTTCTCCTTCTACTCCCAGGTGCTCGGCGGCGCCCAGGAGCTCAAGGAGCGGTGGAAGCGCGGGGTCGCGCTGACCAACTCCTGCCTGGGGGAGGATGTGGCCCGGATCTACGTGCAGCGCCACTACCCGCCGCAGGCCAAGGCCAGGATGGACGAGCTCATCGACGCGCTGGTCGAGGCATACCGTCGCTCCATCTCCACCCTGGAATGGATGGGGGAGGAGACCCGGGCCAAGGCCCTGGAGAAGCTCGAGGCGTTCCGGCCGATGGTCGGGTACCCCGCGCGCTGGATCGACTACGGCGACGTCACGGTGGACCGCGGCGACGCCGTCGGCAACGTGATCAGCGCCGCCGTCGCCGAGTGGAACCGGGACGTGAAGGAGATCGACGAGGGCCCGGACCCTGAGAAGTGGCACATGACCCCGCAGACGGTCAACGCCTACTACCACCCGCTGGAGAACGTGATCTGCTTCCCGGCGGCCATCCTGCAGCCCCCGTTCTTCTCCGCCGAGCGGGACATGGCCACCAACTTCGGGGCGATCGGTGCGGTCATCGGGCATGAGATCGGTCACGGCTTCGACGACCAGGGCTCCCGCTACGGGGCCGACGGTTCGCTGACCAACTGGTGGTCCGACGCCGACCGGACCGCCTTCGAGGAGCGTACGTCCGCGCTGGTGGAGCAGTACTCCGCCCTGGCGCCGTCGGTGGCGCCGGAGCACCATGTCAACGGGGAGCTCACCCTGGGGGAGAACATCGGGGACCTCGGCGGCCTGGGGATCGCCCACCAGGCGTACCGGATCTGGCTGGACCAACAGGGCCTCGCGGAGGCGGACGACGTCGTCGAGGGCCTCTCCGGCGACCAGCGGTACTTCTTCTCCTGGGCCCAGGCCTGGCGGCAGATCGTGCGTCGCGAGCGGGCCATCACGCTGATCAGCATCGACCCGCACTCCCCGGCGGAGATCCGGGCCAACCAGGTGGTGAAGAACCTGGACGCCTTCCACGAGGCCTTCGGCACCGCCGAGGGCGACGGCATGTACCTGGCGCCCGAGCAGCGCGTGACCATCTGGTGAGGTGAACACCGGCAGGGCCGACGACGGCGGCCCTGTGCTCCACCGGTCGACGGCGGCCCTCGCGGCGTCGCCGTCGGCCGAGCTCGGGGGCGCTCCGGTCTCACGGGCTGTGGTGATGGGCCCGTGCGGCGACGCGTAGAATGGGGCACCGTGAGTGCTCAGAATCCCGCCGCCCGTGACCTCGACACCAACGACCAGCGCGCCGTGCGCATGGACAAGCGTGCCCGGCTGCTCGCCGAGGGCGTCCAGCCCTACCCAGTGACGGTGGAACGCACCTCCTCCCTGGCCGAGGTGCGTGAGCGCTTCCCGGACCTGGAGCCTGGCGCCTCCACCGGGGAGACCGTCTCGGTCACCGGCCGGGTCATGTTCATCCGCAACACCGGCAAGCTGTGCTTCGCCACCCTGCAGGAGGGCGGGCCGGACGGCCATGGCGCCCGGCTGCAGGCGATGCTCTCCCTGGCCGAGGTGGGCGAGGAGGCCCTGGCGCAGTGGAAGTCCCTGGTGGACCTGGGCGACCACGTGCGGGTGACCGGTGAGGTCATCGCCTCCCGGCGCGGTGAGCTGTCCGTGATGGCCAGCTCCTTCGAGGTCGCGTCCAAGGCGATCCGTCCGCTGCCGGTGCTGCACGCGGAGCTCAACGAGGAGACTCGGGTGCGGCAGCGCTATGCGGACCTGATCGTCCGTGACGAGGCCCGCGAGATGGTCTACCGGCGTGCCGCGATCACGCGCTCCATCCGTGACACCCTCCACGGGCGCGGCTACGTCGAGGTCGAGACTCCGATGCTGAACCTGATCCACGGCGGCGCCCAGGCCCGGCCGTTCGAGACGCACCTGAACGCCTTCGACCAGGACATGACGCTTCGCATCGCCACCGAGCTGTACCTGAAGCGTGCGGTGGTGGGCGGGATCGACCGGATCTTCGAGATCGGCCGGGTCTTCCGCAACGAGGGCGTGGACTCCACGCACTCTCCCGAGTTCACGACCCTGGAGTCCTATGAGGCCTGGGCGGACATGTATATCATGGCCGACCGGATGAAGGAGATGATCCTCAACGCCGCCGACGCCGTCGGTGCGGGCCGGCAGATCGAGACCGAGCACGGCGTGGTGGACCTCGACGGCGAATGGGCGTGGGTCAGCGTGTACCCGGGCCTGTCGGAGGCTGTCGGCCAGGAGGTCACCCCGGAGACCGATGTGGAGACTCTGCGGGCGATTGCGGACCGGCACGAGGTGGCGGTGAATCCGGCCTGGGATGCTCAGAAGCTGGTGATCGAGCTGTTCGGCGAGATCGTCGAGCCGACGCTGATCCAGCCGACGTTCGTCTGCGACTATCCGCCGGCCGCCCAGCCGCTGGCTCGTGAGCACCGCGAGAAGCCTGGCGTCATCGAGGCCTGGGACCTGATCATCGGCGGCATGGAGCGCGGCACGGCCTTCTCCGAGCTGATCGACCCGGTCGTCCAGCGGGAGCGTCTGGTGGAGCAGTCCCGCAAGGCCGCCGGCGGGGACGACGAAGCCATGCAGTTCGACGAGGACTTCCTGCGCGCGCTGGAGTACGGCGCGCCGCCCATGGGCGGCATCGGTCTGGGCATCGACCGCCTGGTGATGCTGTTCACCGGTGCGGGGATCCGCGAGACGATCCTGTTCCCGCTGCTGAAGCCCGAGGCGGCCGACGCCGGTGCTGAGAACACCGTGGAGAAGCCGACGGCCGAGCCCGCGACCGCCCAGCGATGAATCCTCTGGCGACGTGTTTCGTCACATCCGACGCGTGAACCTGATGACAGGCAGGGAATGACATGGAGACTTTCTGGACCTATTTCCAGGTGCTGGCGCCTTCGGTAGGTGTCGGCCTGGTCTTCTGGCTGGCCATTCGTGCGATCTTCCGAGCCGACCGGAAGGAGCGCGCCATGGAGGCCGAGGTGCGCCGGGAGCTCGCCGCGGAGCGGCCTGATCCCCGCCCTGACGCGGCTCAGGCGCCGTCGGCGCCGTCTCCGGGTTCTGCGGACGCCTCGCGCGCCTGAGACCCTTCTGGACAGGATCCGGCGGCCCGGTGGGCGGCCGGATCCTGTCATGCCGGCAGCGCTGACCGGACGATGCATTCTTTTGACCACTTTCCTGGGAATTACCTGAATGATCGTCAGTTGACGATAATTGTCTTTTGTTGAAAGACTGGAACTGACAACGGTGTCCATCTGGCGCGAGATTCAGAGGTCAGTGCTTCTCGTCCTTCGAGGTGTCTCTGAGATCGACGCACTTCGCCCACTCTGGTCGGGGTGTGAATCCAGGAAATCGCCGAGAAACCCGCCGGTCGATCAGTGAGGACTCTTCGTGAGATCTCGTGTTCGACCCTATGTTGAGCAGTGAGGTGCTTATGGCCCAGAAAGTTGAAGTCGTCCTGGTCGATGACCTTGATGGCAGCGAGGCGAAAGAGACTGTGACATTCGGTCTCGATTCTCGCTTCTACGAGATCGACTTGAGCGAAGAGCATGCCAAGGAACTGCGTGAGCTGCTGAAGAAGTACATCCGCAAGGGACGGGCGATCGCCCCGCCGTCGCCGCAGAACGAGGCGCGTAAGATCCGTGAATGGGCGATCAAGAACGGCTACCAGGTCTCCAGCCGCGGGCGACTGCACCGCGACATCGTCGAGGCCTATCGCAACGCGAAGAAGCGCTGAGCCGACGCCCCGTACCCCAGCGCACAGCACGACGGCGGCCCGCCTCCCAGCCCGGTGATCCCGGGCGGGGGCGGGCCGCCGTCGTCGTGCGAGGGTGTGACCGTGAGACCACCGGCGCTTCCGCGCGGTGCCCGGCCTCAGCCCTTCAGCTCGTCGGCCAGCTCATGGAAGGCCGGGCTGGGGTTGCCGAAGCGGTGCAGGGTCATGGAGACCGCCTGCTCCTTGACCCAGTGGCGCAGCTCTACCCGCCCGGAGGCGGTGACGGCGTCGTCCAGCAGCGCCACCTCCGGCCGCGGAGCCAGGGCCTGTCGCACGGAGTCCTGGAGGGCCCCGAGCACGCGCACCCGCACGCCGACGCCGGTGTCATGGGATCCGTTCGCCAGTGCGGAGGTGAAGGCGTCCACGGTCTCCTTGTGCAGCGCGAGCCCGAGCTCGTCGGCGAGGGACTTCACGGTCTTCTTCACCGCCTTGTCGACCTTTGGGTCGTAGGACACGGAGACGTCTGAGCCGGCGGCCGCGGCGGCGGCCAGGGTACGCGCCGCCTCACGAGCCTCGGCGTCGTCGCCCACCCGCAGCAGCACGGCCTCCGGAAGGTAGCGGAACACGTTGGCTTCGGCCTGCAGGCCGGTCCTGTCGACGCCCACACCGAACTCGCGATCCCACCAGACGGCGTCGTCGTCGATCGCGGTGCGCAGCCAGGCCAGGTCGGCGTCGTCGAGCAGTCCCTTGTCCTCCACGGCGCCGAGCACGGCGGCCGCCGCACCGTTGACGGCCCGCGGGGTCTCGACGGCGGCGCCCGCTGTGGGGGTGGACGCGGTGTCGGCCCACCGGCCGAACAGCATGACGTAGTTGGGGCCGCCGGCCTTGGAGCCCAGACCCACCGAGGACTGCTTCCAGCCGCCGAAGGACTGGCGCTGCACGATCGCGCCGGTGATGCCGCGGTTGACGTAGGCGTTGCCCGCCTCCACCCGCTCCAGCCAGGTGCGGACCTCCCGCGGCTCCAGAGAATGGATGCCGCCGGTCAGCCCGAAGTCCACGGCGTTCTGCAGCTCGATGGCCTCATCCAGATCCTTGGCCCGCATCAGGCCCAACACCGGGCCGAAGACCTCGGTCCTGTGGAAGAAGGAGCCCGGCTTCACGCCCTCCTTGATGCCCGGGGACCACAGCTTGCCGGTCTCATCGAGCTGCTTCGGCTCCAGCAGCCAGCGCTCACCCTCCTCCAGGGTGGTCAGCGCCCGGTGGAGCTTCTCGCTGGGAAGCTCGGTCAGCGGACCCACCGTGGCGGAGAGGTTGGTGGGCCAGTCCACCACCATCGAGGAGGCGGCGTCCACCAGCTGGCGGCGGAACCGCTCGGAGCCGTACACGCTGCCCACCAGGATGCCCAGGGAGGCGGCCGAGCACTTCTGCCCGGCGTGGCCGAACGCGGAGTTCACCAGGTCCTGGACAGCGAGGTCGCGGTCCGCGGACGGGGTGATCACCAGGGCGTTCTTCCCGGAGGTCTCGGCATTGATCTGCAGGTCAGGCTTCCACGAGCGGAACATGGCGGCAGTCTCGGAGGCACCGGTGAGGATCACCCGGTCCACGTCCGGGTGGCTGACCAGCTTCTGGCCGGCCTCCCGCTCATCCGGGTAGACGCCGTGGAGCACCTCGCGCGGTACGCCGGCCTCCCAGAGGGCCTCCAGGATCGCCATCGAGCAGTGCGGGGTGGGCTTCGAGGGCTTGTGGATCACCGCAGCGCCGGCGGCCAGCGCGGCGAAGGTGGAGCCGGCGGGGATCGCCAGGGGGAAGTTCCACGGAGGGGTCACCAGCACCAGCCGGTCCGGGGTGAACTCGGCATGCTCCACCTGTTCCAGCTCCAGGGCCCGGTGGGCGTAGTAGCGGGCGAAGTCGATGGCCTCCGAGACCTCGGGGTCGGACTGGGCCACCGACTTGCCGACCTCGGCGGCGGCGATGGAGACCAGGTGACCCCGCCGGGCCGCGAGGATGTCGGCAGTGCGGTAGAGGATGGCAGCGCGCTCAGCGGCGGGGCGGGCGGCCCACTCGGCGGCGGCGGCCCGGGCGCCGGAGACCAGGGAGTCGACGTCGTCGCCGGTGATCTGCTCCGGCACGGGCTGGGCCTCCAGCCAGCCGGGCCGGGCCGCACGCTCCAGCGCCTCACGCGCCCATTCCTGGTTGGCCGGAAGGGAGGGGTCGGTGTCCGGCTCGTTGACGAAGTCCGGGACGCCGGCGGCGTAGTCCGGGGAGGCCAGGGCGGCTTCGGCCAGGCTGTGCTCCTCCTCACGGCGGTCCTGGGTGTGCTGCGGCGACGGCGGCAGATGGCCGTGGCTGCGCAGGATCTCCGCCAGAGTGCCCACCGAGGCGCGGAAGCGGTCCTCCTCCCGGCGGAAGACGTGGCTGCCGGGCTGCAGGTCGAAGATCCCGGACATGAAGTTCTCGCTGGAGGCGTTCTCCTCCAGCCGGCGCACCAGATAGGAGATCGCCACGTCGAACTCGGCGGGGCGCACCGCCGGCACGTAGAGCAGCAGCTGGCCGACGTCGGAGCTGACGGCCTCGGCCTGCTCGGCGGCCATGCCCTGCAGCATCTCGAACTCGAGCCGGTCGCTGACGCCGCGCTGCACGCCGAGCAGGTGGGCGAACGCGATGTCGAACAGGTTGTGCCCGGCCACGCCCAGGCGCACGCCCGCCATGTTCTCCTGGGTGAGCAGCCAGTGCAGCACGAGCTTGTAGTTGGCGTCGGAGGCCTCTTTGGACTCGCAGACCACGCGGGGCCAGCCGGCGATCTCCGCGTGGACCGTCTCCAGGGCCAGGTTGGCGCCCTTGACCAGACGCACCTTGATCCCGGCGCCGCCGTCGGCGACCCGCTGGGCGGCGAAGCCGGCGAGGTCCTGCATGGCGGCCAGGGCGTCCGGAAGGTAGGCCTGCAGCACGATGCCAGCCTCGAGGTCCGTGACCTCCGGCAGGGACAGGAGCCGCTTGAACACCGCGATGGTCAGGTGCAGATCGCGGTACTCCTCCATGTCCAGGTTGATGAACTTGGTGCCGGCCGGTGCCTTGGCGGCCTCCTGGTACATCGGCACCAGGCGCTCGACCACGTAGTCCACCGTCTCCTCGAAGCCCCACATGGACAGCTGGGAGGCGATGGAGGAGACCTTGATGGAGACGTAGTCGACGTCGTCGCGGCGCAGCAGCCGCAGCGTGTCCTCCAGGTGCTTGTCCGCCTCGGCCTCGCCGAGCACGGCCTCGCCGAGGAGGTTGATGTTGAGCCGGTGGCCGTCCTTGGTGAGCGTCTGCACGGCCTTGCCGAACTGCTTGTCCCGGGCGTCCACCACCATGTGGCCCACCATGGAGCGCATGCGGGCCCGGGCGGCGGGGACGACGACGTTCGGCAGCATCCGGCCCAGCGCAGAGCCGGCGGTGATCTGGGCCCGGTCCAGAGCGTTGAGGGTGTCCGGGGCGATGCCGCCCAGCTCGGACAGCGCCTGGGCGGCAGCCTTGGTGTCCTCGGTGCGGATCACGCGGTCCACGAAGCCGACGGTGAAGTCGAGCCCGCGCGGGTGGGAGAGCACGGCGGAGAGCCGCTCGGCGGAGGCGTGGGGCTTCGTCCCGGCGCGCTGAGTGGCCTCGAGCCACTGGGTGACCTTCCCGACGGCGGCGTCGGCCAGGGCCGTCAGCTCGGCCTGGGCCTCGGGTAGGGGCTCGAATCCGTCGGCGGACGGGGCGGGGGTGTGCTGGAGATCTGCCGTCATGATGCCTCGCTGGGGTCTGGGGTGAGCTGTGCGGGGGCGGCACCGGTGCCGGGAGGAGCAGCGGTGGTCCGTGGGCGGCCCGCGGGCCGGGACGTGTCCGCTCGGGGTGACCGGACGGGCGTGCGGCCGAGGCGCGGGTCTTCCGGCGGGTGCGCGTCGATGCTTTCTGCCAGTGTGCGCTGTGGCATTCGGACGGGGGAAGGGTGATCGACCCCACGGTGGCGAAGATGAGTCAGAATAGGATCATGACTGCGTCCCGGGGGCGGCCCCGCATCCAGGAGACCGCCGATCAGATCGTGGCCAGCGTGCTCGCGACGGCGGGTCCGAGGGTCAGCACCGCCGAGTTCTCCACCCGACGGGTGGCCGAGCTGACGGGGTTGAGCCAGTCGGTGGTCTCCCGGGCCTTCCGACGGATCCGTCGCGCGGGGGAACACGCCGGACGGCGCGGTGGCGAGCGTGGCGGCGAGGATGAGGCGATCGAGACGATCCGGGCGGTTGAGACGTCGGGGCGTGCGTTGCAGCTGGGGCGCGTCCGGGTGAGCTTCCCGGAGATTCTGGTGGAGTTCCGGGAGGTTGCGCCGGCCGAGGAGCGCGCGGTGTCGCCGCGACCGACCGCGTTCGGCCGACGGGCCGCCGCGGTGATGGCGGCTCTGGAGGTCTCGGGTGCGCGCGGCTGGCCGGAGCAGGGGGAGGCTGCGCCCGCCAGCGGAGAGTCGGTCCGGGGGCTGCGGGTGGTGTGGCGGCCAGGAGCCATTGGCTGGGAGGAGTTCGCGGGGTCAGTGGCGGGGCTGCTGGACCGTTGCCTGCCGGTGGACGACGCCGTGCCGGGGGATCTGCTGCAGCAGCTGGCCGCCCGGGCGGGGCGCGGGCTGCATGGGGTGGACTGGCGGCGGGGCGAGCCGGTGGAAACTCGTCAGTTTTCTGACTCAGAATCGTTGGCAGTGCCCGAGTATCCGGCCCCGGGGCGGGCGAGTCGGTGGCTGCCGCATGCGCAGCTCTCGGTGACCGAGCAGATCGCGATCGCGCTGCGCAAGGAGATCATGAACGCCGGGTACCGTCCGGGGGACCGGCTGAGTGCTGCGCCGCTGGCCTCCCGACTGGGACTGGGGGCCGGCACCGTGCGCACGGCGATGCGGCGGCTGGCCGACGACGGCCTGCTGGCCTCGGGCGCCGGTGGGTTCAGCGTGCCGCAGGTGACGGGTGCCGACGTCATCGACCTCTATGCGGCCCGACTCCACGTGGGGATGGTGCTGCTGCGCGGCTGTGCGGTGCAGCCGCGGCATCGGCTGCTGCCGGCGCGCCTGGCGCTGGGGGCGGTGGAGGCCGCGGCAAGGGAGGGAGGCGGCGCCGACGTCGACCAGGCTGACCTGCAGTTCCAGCAGGAGCTGGCCGATGCGGCGGGGCTGGATCAGTCCGCCCGCAGCTTCCATGCGCTGACCCTGCGGGTGCGGATGTTCATCTCCGTGCTGCAGCTGGACTACACGCCGGCGGTGGAGAGGATCGTCCACGATGATCGCCGACTGATGGCGGAGCTGATCGCCGGCCGCGCGGAGGAGGCGGTGCGCACCTGGCGGGCGAAGCTGGACAACGCGGTGCGCCACATGTCGGCGCTGGCTCCCGAGGCCTTCGACGCGGACCTGTGGGCGCGACTGAGCCGGATGTGAGGATGCCCGGCGGTGAAGCAGCGAAGCCGGCGTCGTCGATCGTGCCTCCGGGGTGCCGCCCCCACGCACCCCACCAAGGTTTTTGAGCCCCCCGTATATGCGTGGGGTCTGAAGATCTCGACGGGGTCGGCCGGACTCGTGCGACGAGAGGAGGGGTTGCCAGCACCAGATCCTGTGACTAGAGTCACGGCTGTATCCCGAGCGTCGATACGCATCGACTTCTCGTGACGGGAGAATCTCGGCAGAAGGAGGTGGTTCTGTGGGTCGTGGTCCGACCAGCAAGGATGTCGCACGGCTGGCCGGCGTCTCGCAGAGCACGGTCTCCTATGTGATGTCCGGGAAGCGGTCCATCTCTGCTGAGACGCTCCGGCGGGTGGAGGAGGCGATGGCGGCGCTGAACTATCAGCCGCATGCTGGGGCCCGCGCTCTGGCGGGCAGCCGGACGAACACCATCGCGATCGTCATGCCGTTCGCCTCGGCCTACGACGCCGGTCAGCTGATGGCCTTCGTCGAAGAGTTCGTCCTGGCTGCCCGGGTCCACGACTATGACGTGCTGCTCGTCACGGCGGAGGAGGGGATCGAAGGCCTGCGTCGGATCACCGGAGGGCGCCAATGCGATGCTGCGGTGGTCATGCAGGTCACTGCGCAGGACCAGCGTGCCGATCTGGCTCGCACCCTCGACTTCCCGGTGATCTTCATCGGAGTGCCGGAGGACACCACCGGCCTGGCCTGCGTGGACTTCGACTTCGAGGCCGCCGGGAGGCTCCTCGTCGAGGAGCTCGCCGATCTGGGGAACACACGCCTCAGCGTCCTGGGTTGGGGGGCCGACTCGGTGGGCCGGGACTACAACTACATCGGTCGCTTCGCACGAGGGGTCACGGGGGCGGCGGAGGCGCATAGGCTTCCTGTCGACTGGCACCTGGCGCCGGCGGCCGACGGCTTCGCTGCAGTCCTCGACGCGGGTCTGCATCCCGACGGTGGCCGGACGGGGATCATCATGACGGCCGGTCTCTCCGGCGGGATGCGCGCGCTCGCCCTGCGCGGACTGGTCCCCGGGAGGGACGCCGACGTCGTCGCTCTGTGCACCGAGGCGGAGGCCGAGGAGCAGGTGGTTCCGCTGACCGCAGTCTCCACCCAGCCCCGAGACGTGTCCCGGATGGTGGCCGAACGGCTGTTCGCGCTGATCGATGCAGGTTGTCCGGCCCAGGAGGGCGTCGACATCGTGCCCGCCACGCTGGTCCGTCGGGCATCCACCGGGAGGGCCTGACCCAGATAGCGGTCTGTGCTGCAGCGCAGACCCACCGACAGTCCAGAGTTCCGTGATCCGAAGGAGAGTCCATGGTTCTGCACCCAGCAGTTCTGCACTCACTGTCGATACGTATCGATAGGTGATGCGCGATGAGCAGACGAACACACCACCACGCCCAGCAGGGCCGCGCCGGGTCCAGCCGCCATCGCGGTGGCCCGCGCGCCGGCCTGAAGGCGCTCGGGCTTCGGTCACCCGGCCTGACGCCGTCCCGCCCGGCGTCGTCGGGACTCACCCGGCGCAGCCTGCTCTCCGCCGGGATCTTCGCTCCGGCCGCGGCGCTGCTGAGCTCCTGCGGAGACACCGGGCGCACCCCGGCGGACACCCTGCGGGTGATGGACTCGTACTCCAATGATCCGGACTACGGGATCATCGGCGAGGCGCTCCAGCAGGCCGCGGACACGGTCGGGGTGAAGCTCCAGCGTGTGGCGGTCTCCGGCCAGTCCCTCATCCAGCGCGTGCTGCAGCAGGGATCCTCGGGCACGTTGCCGGACATCCTCATGCTGGACAACCCGGACCTGCAGCAGATCGCCGCCACCACGGCGCTGCGCTCCTTCGACGAGCTCGGAATCCCCACCGCGGGATACCACGACGGCGTGCTGGACGCCGGCACTTATGACGGGCAGGTCCACGGTGTGGTGCCGACGGTCAACACGATCGCCCTGTTCTGCCGCACTGCCATGTTCGAGGATGCCGGGCTCGACTATCCGCGCACCTGGGAAGGGCTGCGCCGCTGTGCGACCGACCTGACCCAGGGGACCCGCTATGGGATCGCCTTCTGCGGCAATGCCACCTACGAGGGCACCTGGCAGTTCCTGCCGTTCTTCTGGTCCAACGGCGGGGACGAGCGGCATATCGGCACCCCGGAGGCGGCGGAGGCCCTCGGTCTGCTGTCCGACCTCGTCCAGGAGGGTTCGGCGTCGTCGTCGGTGCTGAACTGGGGTCAGGCTGATGTGAAGGATCAGTTCGTGGCCGGGCGCGCCGCGATGATGATCAACGGGCCGTGGCAGCTCCCGGAGCTCTCCGGCCTCGAGGACCTGGACTACGAGATCGTCGAGCTTCCGGTGCGGGACTCGGCCCAGCGCTCCGTCGCCCCGCTGGGGGGTGAGGCTTGGACGGTCCCCGCCACCGGTGATCGTGACAAGGAGGAGCTGGCCGCGGCGGTGCTCACCGAGTTCCTCTCCGACTCCAGCGTGCTGTCCATGGCCGAGCAGCGGTTCACCGTCCCCGGCCGGCCGGGGCTGACCGCAGAGTTCCTCCGGCGGCGCCCGGAGATGGACACGTTCACCGACCTCATTCCGGACGCCCGGGCGCGCACGGCCCAGCTGGGCGAGGACTGGCCCACCACGGCCACGGCGCTCTACACCGCCGTGCAGCTGGCGGTCTCCGGGCAGGCCACCCCCGCCGAGGCACTTCACCGAGCGGAGGAGTACGTATGAGCATCACCAGCGTCCACGAGACGACGACGCCACCTACCGCGCCCGGTCAGCGCGGGGAAGGCCACGCCGCGCCGAGGGTCTCTGCCCGGGCCAGTGCGTGGCGCCGCCGGCTGGTGACGGCCCTGTTCATCGGTCCGGCCGTGCTCTACATGCTCCTGTTCTTCGGCTACCCGGTGGTCCAGAACGTCATCATGGGGTTCCAGCACTACACGATAACCACCTTCTTCACCGGGGAGGCGCCCTGGGCCGGATGGTCCAACTACACCGAGGTCCTGACCAGCCCGCTGTTCCGGACCGCGGCGGCCAACACCGTGATCTTCACGGTCGGCTCGATCCTGGGCCAGTTCCTGTGCGGCCTCGGGCTTGCACTGTTCTTCCGTCGGCGGTTCCCGCTCTCCGGGGCGCTGCGCTCCCTGATCCTGCTGCCCTGGCTGATCCCCCTCATCGTGGCCAGCGCGGTGTGGAAATGGCTGCTCGACACCGACGCCGGTGCGTTGAACCGGGTGCTCATCGGGTCCGGGCTGGTGGAGTCCGGGATCCCCTGGCTGTCCTCCACCGGCCTGGCCCTGTTCACCGTGATCATGGTGAACATCTGGATCGGCATCCCGTTCAACGCCGTGATCCTGCACGGCGGTCTGCAGACCATCCCGCAGGAGCTCTACGAGGCGGGATCCATCGACGGCACCAGCCGCTGGCAGGCGTTCCGGCACATCACGTGGCCGATGCTGCGGCCCGTGGTCTCCGTGGTGCTGGTGCTCGGCGTGGTCTACACGCTGAAGGTCCTGGACATCATCCTGGGGCTCACCGAAGGTGGTCCGGCCAACGCCACGCAGACGCTGGCCACCCAGGCCTATCAGCTGTCCTTCGCCACGTTCGACTTCGGCCAGGGCGCGGCGGTCAGCAACATCCTGATCCTGATCTCCCTGCTGTTCGCGGCCGTCTATCTGCGCCTGAACCGGCGTCCCGTCGACGAGTGAGGTACCCATGAACACGGTCCGACACCCCAAGCTCAACACCGCCCTGGGACTGGTGGTCATCGCCGTCCTGCTGTTCCCGATCTACTGGATGGTCAACGCCTCGCTCCAGCCCGGCGGTGTCACGGTGGACACCGCCTGGCTGCCGCTGAACCCGGACCTCGCTGGCTACCGGGCCGCGCTGGAGGAGCAGGGCGGAAACCTGATGACCAGTCTGATGGTCGCCGTCGGCAGCGTGGCGCTGTCCCTGGCGGTCGCAGTCCCGGCGGCGTACGCTCTGGTCCAGTTCCGCATCCGCTGGGCGGACTACCTGCTCTTCGGCGTGCTGATCAGCCAGATGATCCCCGGCATCGTGATCGCCAACGCCCTGTACAACGTGTACGCGGAGATCGGCCTGCTGAATTCGATCCCGGGACTCATCCTGGCCGACTCCACGGCAGGGATCCCGTTCGCGATCCTCATCTGCCGTGCCCTGATGGGCTCACTCCCGCCGGCGTTGGTGGAGGCTGCCCACGTGGACGGCGCCGGACCGGTGCGCGCGTTCCTGTCCGTGGTGGTTCCGGTGAGCCGCAACGCCATCATCACCGCGGGGCTGTTCACCTTCCTGTTCACCTGGGGTGACTTTCTCTTCGCCCTCACCCTCACCACCACGGAGGAGGTCCGCCCCGTCACGCTGGGCATCTACAACTACCTGGGCGCCTATGTGAACGACTGGAGCTCCATGATGGCGACGGCGGTGCTCGCGTCGTTGCCGGCAGTGGTGCTGCTAGCTGTGGCGCAGAAGTACGTCGCCGCCGGGGCCACTGGTGGAGCCGTCAAATGAGCGTCGCCGCCACCCGACCTGCCGCACCTGACCCTGACAATCGACAAGGATGGACCGATGACATCTGCTGACCAGCCCGCCCCCTCTCTGGCCTTCGCCCGCCCGATCCGGGTGACCGTCTGGGGCGAGAACCGCCACGAACAGGTCGAACCCGAGGTCGCCGCACGCTACCCGGACGGGATGCACGGGGCGATCGCCGACGGCGTCCGCCACAACCTCGGTGACACCGCCGAGGTCCGCACGGTCACGCTCGACGACCCCGAGCACGGCCTCACCGAGGAGACGCTCGCCGCGACCGACGTGCTGGTCTGGTGGGGTCACGCCGCCCACGGAGAGGTGGCCGACGACGTCGTCGAGCGCGTCCACCGGCACGTGCTGGAGGGCATGGGGCTGGTCGTGCTGCACTCCGGGCACTGGTCGAAGATCTTCATGAAGCTCATGGGCACCACCTGCACGCTGCGCTGGCGCACCGAGCATGATCGGGAGCTGATCTGGACGGTGGACCCCACC
The DNA here is from genome assembly GCF_039534665.1 of Nesterenkonia aethiopica. Classification (NCBI taxonomy): domain Bacteria; kingdom Bacillati; phylum Actinomycetota; class Actinomycetes; order Micrococcales; family Micrococcaceae; genus Nesterenkonia; species Nesterenkonia aethiopica. Next base: position 145,320 of record NZ_BAAAVT010000003.1, read on the forward strand.
CACCCGATCGCCCAGGGCATCCCGCATCCGATGATCATCGACGAGGACGAGATGTACGGGGAGCACTTCGACGTCCCCGCCCCCGACGAGCTGATCTTCCTCTCCACGTTCTCCGGCGGGGAGGTGTTCCGCTCCGGGATGACCTACCGCCGCGGCTACGGGAGGATCTTCTACTTCCGGCCCGGGGATCAGGACTTCCCCACGTACTTCCATGAGGGCGTGCGCCGGGTGATCTCCAATGCCGTGCAATGGGCGGTCACCCACAGGCCGGAGCGGACCACCCCGACTCTGCTGCGCTATGAGACCGAGGACTTCTACACGGGGCACGGCTACGCCGGTCCGATGGACTCTGATGCTGAGGAGGTGCGCGCATGAGCACCCCGCTGATCCTCGTCGGCGCCGGCGGAATGGGCCGGGCCTGGCTGCAGACCATCCTGGACGAGCCTCGGGCCGAGCTCGCCGGCGTCGTGGACCTCGACATGGAGGCCGCCCGCGCCGCCCTGGCCGAGGCGGGCCGTCCGGACGTGCCCGTGGGGGCCGACGCCGTCGCGCTCGCCGGGCAGGCGGGCGCCGAGGCGGTGGTGAACGTGACGATCCCGCGCGCCCACCACCCGGTCACCACGGCGGCGCTGACGGCCGGGCTGCCAGTGCTGGGGGAGAAGCCCGTGGCCGACACGTTGCCCCGCGCCCTGTCCCTGGCCGCCGCCTCGGAGGTCACCGGACAGCTGTTCATGGTGAGCCAGTCGCGCCGGTACAACCAGCAGCTGTTCACCCTCCGTGCGCAGGCGCGCGGCCTGGGCGCGCCGGGGGCGCTGGTGACCGAGTTCTTCAAAGCTCCGCGCTTCGGCGGTTTCCGGGAGCGGATGGTCCACCCGCTGCTGGTGGACATGGCCATCCACCCCTTCGACACCGCCCGGTTCCTGCTCGACGCCGAACCGGTGTCCGTGTACTGCGAGGAGTTCAACCCGCCGTGGTCCTGGTATGACGGCGACGCCGCGGCCAGCGCGATCTTCCAGATGGAGGGCGGCTCCCGGTTCGTCTACACCGGCAGCTGGTGCAGCCCGGGGCAGGAGACCTCCTGGAACGGGTCGTGGCGGCTCTCGGCCGAACACGGCACAGTCGTCTGGGACGGCGAGGAGGCGCCGGTGGCGGACGCCCCAGATCGCGCGCCGGAGGCAGTCAGCGGCACGTTCGGTGACGCCGACACCGACGATGGCGCCGTCGCGCCGGGGGAGGGCATCGCCGGGGCGCTGGTGGAGTTCCTGGACGCCCTGGAGGCCGGCCCGGGCGGCACAGCGCCGATGGGCGAGGTCCACCAGAACGTCATGAGCCTGGCGATGGTGGAGGCCGCCGTCGAATCGGCCTCCCGCGGCGGGCGCGTGCGGGTCGACGAGGTGCTCGACAACGCCTGGCGGCAGGCGCTCGCCATCGAGTCCCGTGGCGATGTCCGGGCACGACTGGCCGCCTGGCCCTCGGTGCGCGAGGCGCTGGCACCGCCGGCGAGGGTGTGAGGCGGCGGATCCGTGCAGAGAGACGATCCGCGCGGGAAGGGCCCGACCCGGACCGAACTTTCCCCGGTGGCGAACAGGCGCCCCAAAGCGGTCACACCCCCGTAGCATCGAGAGTGAGCATCAACGCGAGGAGTGTCATTGGCCATGTTCGAGAGATTCACAGACCGCGCACGGCGAGTGGTTGTGCTGGCCCAAGAAGAGGCCCGCATGCTCAACCACAACTACATCGGCACCGAGCACATCCTGCTCGGACTCATCCACGAGGGTGAGGGCGTCGCCGCCAAGGCCCTGGAGTCTCTGGACATCTCGCTGGGCGGGGTCCGCGAGAAGGTCCAGGAGAAGATCGGCCCCGGGCAGAACGCGCCCAGCGGCCACATCCCCTTCACTCCGCGCGCCAAGAAGGTACTGGAGCTCTCGCTGCGCGAAGCCCTGCAGCTGGGCCACAACTACATCGGCACCGAGCACATCCTGCTCGGCCTGATCCGCGAGGGCGAGGGCGTCGCCGCCCAGGTGCTCGTGGAGCTCAACGCCGACCTGAACAAGGTGCGCCAGCAGGTCATCCAGCTGCTGTCCGGCTACCAGGGCGGTGGCCAGGAGAAGGCCGGCGCCGGCGTCGGGCAGGGGGCCACCGAAGGGCAGCCCTCCGGCTCCGTGGTGCTGGACCAGTTCGGCCGCAATCTCACCGCCGCCGCGCGGGAGGCCGCCCTGGACCCGGTGGTCGGCCGTGACTACGAGCGGCAGCGCGTGATGCAGGTGCTCTCCCGTCGCACCAAGAACAACCCGGTCCTCATCGGTGAGCCCGGCGTCGGCAAGACCGCCGTCGTCGAGGGTCTCGCCCAGGCGATCGTGAACAACGACGTCCCGGAGATCCTGCGTGACAAGCAGCTCTACACGCTGGACCTCGGCTCGCTGGTGGCCGGCTCCCGGTACCGCGGTGACTTCGAGGAGCGCCTGAAGAAGGTCCTCAAGGAGATCCGCACCCGCGGCGACATCATCCTGTTCATCGACGAGATCCACACCCTCGTCGGGGCCGGAGCCGCCGAGGGCGCCATCGATGCCGCCAACATCCTCAAGCCGATGCTGGCCCGCGGTGAGCTTCAGACCATCGGTGCCACCACGCTGGACGAGTACCGCAAGCACATCGAGAAGGACGCCGCCCTGGAGCGCCGCTTCCAGCCCATCCAGGTGGAGGAGCCCTCGGTGGAGGTCACCGTGCAGATCCTGCGCGGGCTGCGCGACCGCTACGAGGCCCACCACAAGGTGTCCATCACCGAGGAGGCCCTGGAGGCCGCCGCGTCCCTGGGCCACCGGTACATCAACGACCGCTTCCTCCCGGACAAGGCGATCGACCTGATCGACGAGGCTGGCGCCCGGCTGCGCATCCAGAAGATGACCGCGCCGCCGGAGCTGAAGGAGTACGACGCGAAGATCGAGGACGTCCGGCGGGAGAAGGAAGCCGCCATCGACGCCCAGGACTTCGAGGGCGCCGCTGCGCTGCGTGACAAGGAGCAGAAGCTCGTCGACGAGCGCCAGCAGAAGGAGGATGCCTGGAAGTCCGGCTCCATGGATGAGATCGCCGAGGTCGACGCCGATCTGATCGCCGAGGTCCTGGCCTTCTCCACCGGCATCCCGGTGTTCAAGCTCACCGAGCAGGAGTCCGACCGCCTCAAGCGGATGGAGGAGGAGCTCCACAAGCGGGTCATCGGTCAGGACGAGGCGGTCAGGTCGCTGTCCCGGGCGATCCGCCGCACCCGCGCCGGGCTGAAGGACCCGAACCGGCCGTCCGGCTCGTTCATCTTCGCCGGCCCCACCGGCGTCGGCAAGACGGAGCTGGCCAAGACGCTGGCCGAGTTCCTCTTCGGCGACGAGGACGCGCTCATCACTCTGGACATGTCGGAGTTCTCGGAGAAGCACACGGTCTCCCGGCTCTTCGGTGCACCTCCCGGCTATGTGGGCTACGAGGAGGGCGGCCAGCTGACCGAGAAGGTCCGGCGTCGTCCGTTCTCCGTGGTGCTGTTCGACGAGGTGGAGAAGGCTCACGCGGACCTGTTCAACTCGCTGCTGCAGATCCTGGAGGACGGTCGCTTGACCGACTCGCAGGGCCGCATGGTGGACTTCAAGAACACGGTCATCATCATGACCACCAACCTGGGGACCAAGGACATCTCCAAGGGTGTGATGACCGGGTTCCAGTCCTCGACGGACACCGCCACGAACTATGAGCGGATGAAGGGCAAGGTCAACGAGGAGCTGCGCCAGCACTTCCGTCCCGAGTTCCTGAACCGTGTGGACGACACCATCGTGTTCCCGCAGCTGGACCGGGCCGAGATCGTCAAGATCGTGGACCTGTTCGTCAACCGCCTGCGGGAGCGCCTGGCCGAGCAGTCCATGACCTTGCAGGTCACCCAGCCGGCCCGCGAGTTCCTCGCGGAGAAGGGCTACGACCCGTCCATGGGCGCCCGCCCGCTGCGCCGGACCATCCAGTCCATGATCGAGGACCAGCTCTCCGAGCAGATCCTCTACGGCGAGATCCCGCACGGCGCGGAGATCACCATCGGGCTCAAGGGTGAGGGCGACGACCGCGAGCTCACCTTCGACTGGACGACCCCGGCGCCGCAGATCGAAGGCACCGAGGAACCCGCCGCGATCGAGAGCTGAGCTGACGCGGCCGGGACTCCCGGTGAACGACAGCGGGGGCCGAGTTCCATCCCAGGAACTCGGCCCCCGCTGTCGTGCGTGGACGGTGCCGGCGTGCGGACCTCAACTGCGCGCGGGCCGCTCGCGGCCGGGCCTCAGCCCTTCGGTACGGGCGGCCCCGCCACCAGCAGTCCGACGAACACGACGACGACGCCGACCGCCAGCGCGCCGCCGACCAGCGCCGGCCGGTTCAGCAGCACCCGCAGCAGCCGGTCATGCCAGCTGTGGTCGCGCGGGTCCTCGCCGGCGTGGAGGCGCCACGGTCCGTCCAGTCGGCCGCTGCGCTTGAGCCAGATGTCCACCGGGACGGTGGCGTAGGGGATGATCGCGCTGATGATGGCGGTGGCGGCCGGGCCGGCGCTCCAGCGCTGGTTCTTCGCCACGATCACCGCGGTCGCGGCATAGGCGAGGAACACGAAGCCGTGGATGCCGCCGCCGATGGTCACGGCGACGTCGAGGCCATGGGTGGCGCGCAGGATCATGCCGCCGATGAGCAGGGTCCAGGAGATCGCCTCGGCGATCGCCAGGACGCGGAAGAAGATCTTGGGGGAGCGGAACACGCCTCTCCTGAGGGTCTGGGATGAACGGGACATGACGACGACGGCCCCGGTGCGGGCCCGGTCGCCCGACCGTATGGTACGGGGTCCGGCTGGGAACGGCGGTCAGAGTGTCGGGGCGGTGCTCGACGTCGCCTGCCGCACGGCGTCGACCATCCTGCGCCGTGCCCGCCTCCCCTCCGGGGTCGGCAGCAGCGGGTAGACGTGCAGGTGGCCGGGCTCCTCGTGGTACTCGACGTCGGCGCCGTCGTCTGTGGCGCGTTGCATGAACAACCGGGTGTCAGGGTGGAGGATGTCTCGGGTGCCGCTGAAGACCAGCATCGGACCGATGCCTGTCAGGTCACCGAGGAAGGGGTTGAGGAGGGGGTCCTCCCCGTGCTCGCCGATCCACCGCTCCGAGAGTTCGAGCTGGCCCTTCTTGACCAGCCACGGGTCCTCCGGTTGGCGGGCGTCGATCTCCGGGTTGCTGAATCGCAGGTCCAGGGCCGGGGAGACCAGCGCGGTCAGCGACGCCGGCTGCTCCTGCTGCGCCAGCATCAGGGCGGCGGACAGGGCGATGGAACCCCCCGCAGAGTCGCCCATGAGCACCAGAGGCCGTTCCGCTTCTGCGGCGAGCTCCGCGACGCGCGGCACCACCGTGGCCGCCGTGCCGCCTGCCTGCACCAACGGGTAGGCAGGCATGAGCACCTGCACCTGGGCCTCTGCGGCCAGACGCTGAATCCACCGCCAATGGGCCCGCGCCGCCTCATGGACCCAGCCGCCGCCGTGCAGGTACAGCACGGTGCCGCGAGGAGGTGAGGCTTCCGGAGTGATCCTGTGGATCAGCCAGCCCTTGTCCTTCCACGCGGAGATCCTGATGTCCTTCCGCCGGCGGAGGGGCGGGTCCACAGACTGGGGGCGCTGGGTCAGGTCCTCCAGGTGTCGGAGCACATGCTCGCGGGTGCGGTAGTGCCGGTTGGCCCGCCGGGCGCGCATCACCAGCGGCATGAGCCGTGCGGCGAGGCTCATGGGTCGGTGCGGTTGCCGGGCTCGGGCGCGGGCGCCGGTCGGCGAGGCATCTGTCACGGTCACCGATGCTAGCGTGTGCCTCGCCCGGGGCGGCTCTGGGCTCGGACGACCCTGGCGGCAGGCGGGGCGAAGCGTCCGGGGTCGTCGGTACAGTGTCCTGGTCATGACTCAGCACACTCCTCAGCATCCGTCGCAGCTCGGCGGCTCAGCCGCCGTCGAACTTCTCCGTGGGTCCGGCCCGATGGTCCGGCACCTGCCCCGTGTCCTCGGCTGGACGGTCGCGGTGGCCGCCGCCGGCGTCGTGCTCCTCCTCGACTGGTTCTGGCTGCTCGCACCGCTGGCCGCCCTCATCCTGGGGCTCGCCATGCGTATCGGCGCCCGACTGCTGCTCGGTGAGACGAAGAGGTCGGTCGCCGTCGCCCCGGGCGGGGGAGCTCTCCTGGTGGAGGGCCGCGAGATTCCGGTCGACCAGATCATCGGGGGAGACTCTCACGAGTCCCCACTGACCATGCAGGACGACCCTGCCGGGCTCCTCGGCGTCTTCGGGCAGCGGCCGGATGACGACGATCCCGCCGCGGAACGGACGGCCGATGTGACGCTGCGCCACACGCTCACCACCACCATGGGGCCGGTGGATCTGGACCTCGCAGGGCCCGGGCCGGACGGCATGGAGGCCCACCAGCTGCGGGCCTATGCGGACATCCTGGCGCAGGCCGATGCCAGCCGAGACAACCCTGCCGTCGTCGCACACCAGGACGAGGACCCGGAGGACTACGGCACGGCCGCGGACCTGACTCACCCGCGACAGGAGGAGTGGCGTCTGGCTCAGCTGCGCCGGGACGTCCACACGCTGCTCCGGCGTGGTTCCACCGGCGGTCCGCTGGACCGCCAGTGGCGCCGCGGGTCGGTGAGCCTCTCTCCGATGATGTCCCCAGAGGCCGCCGAGGCCTATATCGAGAACGTCCGGCTCCTGGACTCAGCCGATCAGACATCCGAGGCGGATGACAGTGGGGCACAGCACCGCGTTGCGGCGCAGCACGGGGCCGAGGTGCGTCGGATCGGGGAGCAGATCGACGACGCCGCCCAGCCGATGCGTCGACTCGAGCGCAGGGTCCGGGGCGCCGCGGTGATCAGCGGTGTGCTGGCCGCAGCTGCGCTGGGCGTCGCCTATCTGGCTGCGCATCTCGAGGCGGAGCAGCTCCTGCAGCCGCTGCTGGTGGTGTTCCTGGCGATGCTGCTGGTCCTGTGCGTCGCCCTGCCGGTGCTCGGTGCGGTCCACGACCGGAGGATCCGCGCGATGCGCGCGGTCTCCATCCGGGAGCTCGCCGCGGACACCCCGGGAGGGCATGCGACAGCGGTGCGCCATACGAACTGGTGGCAGCGGGTGGTCGCCGCACCCGGAGATCCGCAGAAGCTTGATGCTCGGCAGGAGCGGGAGGATCGGGCGGCCGCCTATGACCCGATGCTGCGTCCGCTGGAGGTTGTGCGGGACAGCCCGGCCACGTCTCCCTCTCTGGTGAGCGCCTGGAGGACGGGGCCACGTCTGCTGAGGAAGTGCCTCAGCGGCGTGGCCGTGATCGTGGGAGTGCTGGGGCTCTTCTGGGCCGGCGAGCGGGAGGACTGGCTGCTCGCGGGCGTCTGCCTGGGCGGGGCCGCCGTCGCGGGTCTGACCCTGTGGGTGTTCATTGGCCGCGAGGAGACGCTTCAGGAGCGTGACGTGCGGAAGCTGGCGGGCACGCTGGAGCAGATGCGCACCGACCCGGCCTACGGGGCGCACCTGGTGCGCTGAGCAGCTGCGGCAGTCATGTGCGGCGCAGCCAGACGGATCCGGTTCCTCGCCGCTGACGACGCCGCCCCGGTGTGTCAGCGGCCCGCGGTACGGTTGTCCCCATGGCCACCCGCACCACCAGTCGCAGCAAGGGGAAGAACGCCCCCACCTTCGAGTGCTCCGAATGCGGATGGCAGACGGTCAAGTGGGTCGGACGCTGCCCGGAATGCCAGTCCTGGGGCACGGTGGAGGAGAAGGGGCAGGTCACCGCGCGGACCACTGCCGCCTCGAATCTGGCCGCCCCAGCGAAGGCCATCGGCGACGTCGATGCCTCGGTGGCCGAATTCCGCGCCTCCGGCATCGGGGAGCTGGATCGTGTGCTCGGCGGCGGGCTGGTGCCCGGGGCGGTGATCCTGATGGCCGGGGAGCCCGGCGTCGGGAAGTCCACGCTGCTGCTGCAGGTGGCCTCTGCCGTCGCGCAGGCCCACCCGGACCAGCCGGTGCTGTACCTGACCGGCGAGGAGTCCGCCGCGCAGGTGAAGAAGCGGGCCGAACGCATCGACGCCATGGCTGAAGGGCTGTATCTGGCTGCGGAGTCGGACCTGGGGCAGGCGCTGGGGCAGATCGACCAGAGCTCCCCGCAGCTGACCATCATGGACTCGGTGCAGACCCTGTCCTCGGCGGAGGTGGAGGGTGCGGCCGGCGGGGTCACTCAGATCCGCGAGGTCACCGCCTCGATGATCGAGGCGGCCAAGCGCCGCAACATGACCACCATTCTGGTGGGCCACGTGACCAAGGACGGCAACATCGCCGGGCCCCGCATGCTCGAGCACCTGGTGGACGTGGTCTGCCAGTTCGAGGGGGACCGGCACTCCCGGCTGCGGCTGCTGCGTGCGGTGAAGAACCGCTACGGCCCGACCGACGACGTCGGCTGCTTCGATCTGAACGAGGGCGGGCTGACCTCCTTGGCCGACCCGTCGGGACTGTTCGTCTCCGCGATGACCGACCGGGTGCCCGGCACCTGCATCACCATCACCCTGGAGGGGCGGCGCCCGCTGACCGCCGAGGTGCAGGCCCTGGTGGCCGAGTCCCCGGCCTCCCAACCCCGGCGGGCTGTTTCCGGGCTGGACTCCTCCCGGGTCTCGATGCTGCTGGCCGTGCTGCAGCGGCGCGCCCGGCTGGCCACCCTGTTCAAGTCGGAGACCTACGTGGCCACCGTCGGGGGCGTGAAGATCACGGAGCCCGCCGCGGACCTGTCCATCGCGCTCGCCGTGGCCTCGGCCGCGCTGGAGAAGCCCCTGCCCAACCGGTTCCTCGCCTTCGGAGAGGTGGGCCTGGCCGGGGAGGTGCGGCAGGTTCCCGGGCTGCAGCGACGCCTGCAGGAGGCCCAGCGGCTCGGATTCACCCATGCGATCGTGCCCCGCGGGGCTTCGACGAGCGACATCCCCGCCGGCATGACGGTGAAGGAGATCGGCTCCCTGCCGGAGGCGATGGCGCTGCTGTTCGACGGCGGCGCAGCACAGGCCTCGCAGAACTGAGGTCCTGTCGCGTAGTGCCTGAGCTGGCGGGAGCGACGCGCGTCATGCCCGACAGCCGACACGGATCAGTCCTCGAACTGGATCTCCACGCGACGATTCTCGGCGTACGTGCTCGGTTCGGTGGGGTCCTCTTCCACCGCCGGATCCGTGTCGGCCCGTCCCTCGATCGTCAGCACGAGATCATCACGTTCCGCACTCAGGGCGTCGGCCACCGACTGCGCGCGCCTCTCGGAGAGCTCCTCATTGGTGAGGTCTTCATCGCTCTGGCGAATCGGCCGGGAATCCGTGTGGCCGACGATATGCACCTCGGCGTCGTCCGGGACTGCCTCCGCCAGCTCCGCGATCAGCACGTCAGCACCCCGCGGCAGTTCCCAGCTGTTGGCGCTGAAGAGGATGTCCGACTCGAGGACGATCGAACCGTCCTCCGCCGTGCTGACGGAATCCTCGAAGTCCTGTTCGTCGACCGTGTCCTCCGGAGCGAAGATGCCACAGCCACTGAGGGCAAGTACGGTGGCGATCCCGAATCCGGCCACCGGTCCTCGACGTTGCCAGCCACGGTCGTGCCTCATTCAGGTCCCCATCCTCAGGTCGAGTGCGATGCGCGGAGCCGAAGGCGCCACGGCTCGCCCCTCCCTCGACGAGCTGAACGGCCAGCCTACCCGGCACGCCGGAGGGTCACAACGGAGGCCGGAGCGGCCGGGCAGGCTGGAGGTCCTGCAGCCGACGGCGCCGCGGCGACACTCAGCCGCCCAGCACTCCCGGCAGCGCCACGATGTCGCCGCGCCGCTCCGCCAGGCCGTCCCGCACCAGCGAGTCCAGGCAGCGGCGGCGCTGGTCGTCCTCGGCCTCCGGAAGCGGCAGTCCGGCCAACAGGGTTTCAGCCTGCACCGGCTCACCGCGGCGCAGCACCGCCATGATCGCCCCGCGCACCTGCCGGTCTGTGCCCGCCCAGGCTTGGCCGCGGGTCTTCTGCTCCTCGGTCGGCGGCGGGGAACCGGCCGCCCGCCACGCGCACAGGTCGGCCACCGGGCAGATCGCACACTGCGGGGAACGGGCGGTGCAGATCAGTGCCCCCAGCTCCATGGTGGCGGCGTTCCAGGCGCAGGCGCGGCGCCCGCCGTCGTCATCGGTGTCCGGCATCAGGTCACGGGCGAGCCGCCGCTGGGCAGCGGTGTAGGTCTGTCCGGGCAGGGCGACGCCGGTGAAGATGCGGGCATGCGCCCGACGGATGTTGGTGTCCACCACGACTTCCGGGATCCCGAAGGCGAAGCAGGACACCGCGGCGGCCGTATACTCCCCGATTCCCGGCAGGGCGCGCAGCGCCTCCGGGTCCGCCGGGACCTCGCCGTCGTGCCGTTCCACGATCGCCTCCGCCGCGGCCTGCAGGCGCAGCGCCCGCCGGGGATACCCCAGCCGGTCCCAGACCGTGAGGATCTCGGCGCTCGGCGCGGCCGCGCAGGCGGCGGGCGTGGGCCAGCGGTGCAGCCATTCCTCCCAGCGTGGCAGCACCCGGACCACGGGGGTCTGCTGCAGCATGATCTCGCTGACCAGCACACCCCACGGGGTGCACTCCGGGCGGCGCCACGGCAGGTCCCGGGCGGCCTCGGCGAACCAGTCGATCACCCGGGTGTGGACGTCGTCCGGCGCCGGCGGGATCGGGGCGTCGGCGACTGCGGCGCCTTCAGGCAGTACGGTCTCAGGCATCCCTGCGATTCTACGGACGATCGACGCGGGGCGACGCGGGGCGACGCGGCCTCAGGCCGGGGTGCGCAGCGAGGCCACCAGCTCCTCCACGCGGGCCCGGATGTCATCGCGGATCAGCCGCACGGCCTCGATGCCCTGGCCGGCCGGGTCGTCCAGCTGCCAGTCCTCGTAGCGCTTGCCCGGGTAGAACGGGCAGTCGTCCCCGCAGCCCATGGTGACCACCACGTCCGACTCCTGGACGGTGTACGGGGAGAGCTGGTCCGGCACGCGGGTGGAGATGTCGATGCCGACCTCGGCCATCGCCTCCACGGCCACCGGGTTCACCTGGTCGGCCGGCTGGGTGCCGCCGGAGTGCACGACGACGTCGTCGCCGGCGATCTCCCGCAGGAAACCCGCGGCCATCTGGGAGCGGCCGGCGTTGTGCACGCAGACGAACAGGACGGTGGGCTTGTGGTTCTCGCGGGTCATCAGCGGGTCCTCTCAGAAGTCTCAGCAGGGGTGTCAGCAGGGGAGGGGCGCGGCGACTCAGGTGAGGCCCCGACGGCGGCCGGCGTCGACGTCGCGAACCAGCGGCGCGCCCACAGGGCCACATAGACCAGCGCCACGAGGATGGGCACCTCGATGAGGGGGCCGACGATCCCGGCCAGCGCCTGACCGCTGGTGGCACCGAAGGTGGCGATGGACACCGCGATGGCCAGTTCGAAGTTGTTCCCCGCCGCGGTGAAGGACAGGGTGGTGGAGCGCTCGTAGCCCAGGCGCAGGAGCCAGCCGATCAGCATGGAGGCGCCGAAGGTCACCAGGAAGTAGATGGTCAGTGGCAGCGCGATCCGGGCGACGTCCAGCGGGCTGCTCAGCACCTGGTCGCCCTGCAGGGCGAAGAGCACCACGATGGTGAACAGCAGACCGTACAGGGCCCAGGGGCCGATGCGCGGCAGGACCGTCTCCTCGTACCAGTCGCGTCCGCGGGCGCGCTCGCCGAGGGTGCGGGTCAGGAACCCGGCCACCAGAGGGATGCCCAGGAACACCAGCACGGAGACGGTGATCGCCACCACCGAGAACTCGGCGCTGGTGGTGGGCAGTCCCAGCCAGCTGGGCAGCAGCTGCAGATAGAACCAGCCGAGCACTCCGAACATGATCACCTGGAACACCGAGTTGATGGCGACCAGCACGGCGGCGGCCTCACGGTCCCCGCAGGCGAGGTCGTTCCAGATCAGCACCATGGCGATGCAGCGGGCCAGCCCCACGATGATCAGCCCGGTCCGGTACTCCGGCAGGTCCGGCAGGAAGAGCCAGGCGAGGGCGAACATGAACGCCGGAGCGAGCAGCCAGTTGATCAGCAGCGAGGTGATGATCAGCTTCCGGTCGCCGATCACGGTGGCGGTCTCGTCGTAGCGGACCTTCGCGAGCACCGGGTACATCATGATCAGCAGTCCCAGGGCGATGGGCAGGGACACCCCGGCGATCTTGAACGATTCCAGCGCCTCACCGAAGCCTGGTGCTGCGGCGCCCAGGCCGAGACCGACCGCCATGGCGGCGATGATCCACACCGGCAGGAATCGGTCCAGCAGTGACAGCTTCGCGACGACGCCGGAGGCGTCCGGCGGGGCTGATGAGGCGGTGGCCGAGGTGGTGCTCTGCGACACGGTGCTCCTGAGGTCTGGGTGCAGGACGGATTCAGGGTCTGCGGCGCTTCCGTGGAGGGGCGCCGCAGAGGGTGAGACGACGGCATCGACAACCATCGATGGTCCGAGTATCGTCAGGGGCATCGAAGAATGTCAATGTCGCCGTCGCCGGATGTCGACGCCACCAGGCATCACGGACGCGCCGCCCGACGCCCCCATCACCCGGAGGACCCATGACTCTCTCCCTCACGTCGGACCAGGCCGACGGCGAGACCTCGAGCTGCTGCACTCCCCAGCCTGGCACGCCCGCACTCGACGCTGAGGCCGCCGTCGAGCTCGCCGCCCGGCTCAAGGCCCTCGCCGACCCCAACCGCCTGACCTTGCTCGCGCTCGTCGCCGCCGACGCCCGCGGAGAAGCCTGCGTCTGCGACCTCACCGGCCCGCTGGACCTGGGGCAGCCCACGGTCTCACACCACCTGAAGATCCTGGTCGACGCCGGCCTCCTCACGCGGGAGAAGCGCGGCGTCTGGTCCTACTATGCCGTCGTCGACGGGGCGCTGGAGAGCATCGCCCACGCTGTCGGCCATGGGATCGTCCCACCGCACCCGAACTCTCCCCTGGAGCCCGCATGAGCACCACACCCGACCCCGCCGTCCAGCGTGCCGACCGGCCCTCCGACGGCGTGCTGTTCGTCTGCGTGAAGAACGGCGGCAAGTCTCAGATGGCGGCTGGACTGATGCGCCGCGAGCTGGAAGCGGCCGGGGCGCCGTCGTCGGTGAGCGTGGCCTCCGCCGGCACCGCACCGGGGGCGGCGGTCAACGCCCTCTCGGCCGCGGTCCTGCAGGATCTCGGCGTGGACATCACCGGCGAGACTCCCACCCTGCTCACCGAGGACATGATGCGCCGTGCCGGGCATGTGGTGGTCCTCGGCGCCGAGGCTCAGGTGCCGCAGCCCGACGGTGTGCTGGTGGAGCGGTGGGAGACCGACGAGCCCAGCCTGCGCGGCATCGAGGGCCGCGAACGCATGGAGCTGGTCCGCGACGACATCCGCCGCCGTGTGCAGGAGCTCGTCGGACGGCTGACCGCCTGACAGCCGCGCGACGGGGCGGCCGGTGAACATCACACCCGTCTCCGAGTGGCGTGGACGGGATGCGTCCAGGACGCGGAGATACCCTGGTGCGCATGGCTTCCCCAGGTCCGCGCCGCATGCCCAGGCGCCAGTCCGCCGCGGTGTATCGGCGACGCCGGCTCGTGGTCGGGGCGCTGCTCCTGGTGGTCCTGGTGGGCCTGTGGTGGGCGGGCTCGGCGATCTTCGCGCTGCTGGTGGACGAGGACCCGCACGACCCCACGGCGCAGCAGGAGGACGACACTGAGGGCGGATCCGGCTCGGAGTCGGACTCGGACGAGGGCTCTGATGAGGGTGCCGCCTCCGAGGAGGACCCAGATGCGGACTCGGAGGAGGACTCAGACGCAGGGTCCGACGCGGACACCGACGACGTCCCGGAGGGCCACTGCGCTCCGGGCGACATTCGGGTGATCGCCGACACTGACGACGCCGAGTACTCGGCCGCCGTGGCGCCGCTGCTGATCCTCACCGTGCAGAACGTCGGGGACGAGGACTGCACCCTCGACGTCGGCACCGCCGAGCAGGAGTTCACGGTCTCCCATGCCGGACGCGAAGTCTTCACCACCACGGAGTGCGGCGGCGAGGCGGACTCCTATGAGCTCACGATGGAACCGGGCCAGCAGGAACGGGCGCAGCTGAGCTGGCCCCGTTCGGATTCGTCCGCGAGCTGCACCGAGCCCGTGGAGCTCGAGCCCGGGGCCTACGAGCTGACGGTGAGCCTGGGCGGGATCACCTCGGAGCCGCACCGGTTCACGCTGAAGTGAGGTCGGCTGGGGCGCCCGGCTCCCCGCGTCCCGGCGCTGGCCGGCTCAGCCGTTCCCTGTTCCGCACCCGGTTTGTGAGATCGCACCCCCAACGTTCCGGGTGCGATCTCACAAACCGGATGCGTTCTCGTGCAGGCAGCGAGTGCGGCGTCCCGTTCATGCCTGGCGGGGCACTCCCGCACGGAGCAGTTTCTGGTACAGGCGCTCCGGACGGAGCAGATCAGCCCAGACGATCCGCACGACGATGAGCCCCAGCGCCCGTAGCCCGTCCTCACGCTCCTTCTCCGCCGCCACCGCGGCTTCAGGGCTCATGCCGCTCAGCTCCCGTGCTCCCTGATACTTCACCATGCCGTCGAACTCGGCGACGACCCGATCCCAGGCGAAGTCCACACGCGCCCCTCGGCCGTTCGGGAGGGTGTACCTCCGCTGCAGCTGCGGGACCTCGAACCCCAGCTCATGGATCAGCGCCCGGGCGGCGGACTCACCCGGAGACTCGGCGTCAGCGTCGGCGAACTCCAATGTCTCGGACCAGCGCTGTCGACGGCGGCGGGTGCGCAGAAGCTCCGACCACCCCGCCAGGTCAGGTACTGAGAGCTGGTCCTTTCGCCCGGTCCTGCCCGCGAGCACCGCATCCAGTATCACCGTCGCCGCAGGCAGTGAGCTCTCCGCCACCGTGTCCAGCACCGCGAAGGCCAGCGGCTCGACGTCGACACCGGGCGGCCCTCCGCGGAGCCACGGAAAGTGCCTCAGGTCCAGCCTGGTGGGCGCGACCTGCACTTCGGACGGGTGTCCCGCGCCGTCTGCTCGGACAGGTGCCACCCGCCGAACCGGGAAGCCACGGAGGTCCCGCGGTGCGCTGGGTCGCATCCGGACGCCGTCGTGCCGCTGATGGGCAGCGAGAAGGAGAGAGACCGTCTCAGTCGAGGCGGCTCCGGTGAGAGGTCGGAGCGGGCGACGCCCCACCTTCCCCCGTGAAGACGCGCGAAGGGAGAGCTCAGAGGGAACCCGGAACAGCGGCACGCCCCACAGGGCGAGAGCTGACTCACGGCAGAACAGCGAGCCGCCTGCAGAAGAGGCCCGGGCGGCGAGGGCGATGACGTGCCGATCCCAGGGCGCGGCGCGCAGCCACTGCTCCGGAGGCACGTAGACGCCCGGGGCGAGGCGGAGCAGCCCACCTCGTCGGACCTCGAGGCTCCAGCGCTGCCGCACGGCCTCCTGCTCTGCCGGCGGTACTGCGCTGAGACGTCGCAGCTGGACGGAACCGGCCAGGGCGGGCGACTCCAGGGCGGGCGACTCTGGGGTCCGCGGTGAGGTGTGACGCATGTCCTTCACTCTGCGGTATGTGCCGCCGTTGCGCAGGGCCGCAGCAGGCATCTGTGGAAAACGTGATGTCCTGCTGGCGAGATGATCTGGAACCTCCTGATTCGCACCCGATTCGTGAGATCGCACCCACAACGTTGTGGGTGCGATCTCACGAATCGGGTGCGGAGTCTGGGGAGGCCATCCACCCCGCCATGGCCTCCTACAGCTAGGCTGGCCCCGTGTTCATGCTGATCCTCGCCGCACTCTTCGGAGCTGTCTACCTGCACTTCCGCCGGAAGGACCGGCGCATGCTCCGCAACGGTGTTGCGCTCGTGGCCGCGGTCGGCTGCGCCCTGCTGGGCGTGGTGGAGATCCTCACCCAGGTGGTCCCCGGCTTCGGGTTCGTCACCCTGCTGATCGTGCTGCTGCTGCCGGCCAGCGTGCTGGTGCTCAGCGGCTTCCTCATCGCCAACGGGGTCACCATGCTGCGCCGTGAGGGCCGTCGGCTGGGGAACATGCTCTCCCTGCTGGCGGGGCTGGCCATCCCTGCACTGCCGGTGATCGCCGTCGTCCTCGTCGTCACCGGGGACCCGTACCTGATCACGTTGGCGGTTCTGCTGTTCCTGGCCACCGGCTACGCGGGCGCCGCCTTCGTGATCTTCCTGAGCTACGCGGCGGCCTACGGGCGGATGACGCACCAGGAGCACCCGGCCGCCGTCGTGGTGCTGGGGTCGCGGCTCATCGACGGTGGGGTGCCGCCGCTGCTTAAGGCGCGCCTGGACCGTGCACTGGAGATCTACCGGCAGTCCGAGCAGAAGCCGCTGCTCATCCCCTCCGGCGGGCAGGGGCCGGACGAGTCCCGCCCCGAGGGCGAGGCCATGGCCGAGTATCTGCTGGGCCAGGGGGCGGCGGCAGAGGATGTGATCCCGGAGAACCGGGCGGTGAACACCGCACAGAACCTGCGGTTCTCCCAGCAGATCCAGGACGACGCCGGTCGCTCCGGTCCGCTGCTGGCGGTCACCAACAACTACCACGTGCTGCGGGCGGCGCTGCTGTCTCGGAAGGCGGGCATGCGCGCGGAGGTCACCGGCGCGAAGACGGCCCGCTACTACGTGCCCAGCGCGTTCCTGCGCGAGTTCATCGCGGTGATGAAGGGTCATATGTTCCTGCACGTGCTGCTGTTCCTGCCCTTCCTGGCGTTCAGCGTGCTGGTGCTCATCGCGGGCCTCAACGCCGGATGAGCGCCACATGTCCTCGGCCACATGCCCCCTGATCACAGGCTCGGGAGAGCATAGACTCGAAGGGTGAGCACAGCTGCGGACGTCCCGGACCCCGCCGGCACCGGCCGGTGGGGGATGGTCGCGCACCTGCGGCAGCTCGTCGGCGGGATCCGCCGGTTCGTGGTGGCCCGCGCCCGCTCCGGCGGGATCCGTGCCGGCCGCTCGGTGATCCCGGCGCTGCAGATGACGATCGCCGGCGTCGGCTCCTTTGCGCTGGCGGAGACGCTGCTGGGTCACGACGGCCCGCTGTTCGCCGCGGTCGCGGCCATGATCGCCCTCGGGTTCACCAAGGAGCCGCGGCTGCGCAAAGTGGTGGAGGTGGCCGCCGGCTGCACGCTGGGCATCTTCATCGGGGACATGGTGCTGCACATCTTCGGCGCCGGACTGGTGACGGCCTCGTTCGTGCTGTTCATCTCCGTGATGCTGGCCCGCCTGCTGGACAACTCGTCTCTGCTGGCCATGCAGATGGGTCTGCAGGCGCTGCTGGTGGTGCTGATCCCGGCCCCGGAGAGCGGCCTGCTGGGACCGTTCTCCCGGAGTGCGGACGCGGTGCTGGGCGGCACGGTGGCGATGCTGATCGCCCTGCTGACGCCCAAGGATCCCCGGCGGGAGCCGATCCGCGAGCTGCGCGCCGTGGTGGACGACCTGGTGCTGGCGCTGCGGGAGACCGCGCGGGCCATCCGCACCTCGGAGTCGCGGGAGGCCTGGCATGCGCTGATCCGCTGCCGGGGCATCCAGTCGCGGATCGACGACGCCGAGGCCGCCGTGTCCTCCGCCCAGGAGCTGACCCGCTACTCACCGGCGTATCGGCGCCACCGGCACTACGTGCGCAGGATGGGGCGGCTGACCGAGAAGATGGACCTGGCGGTGCGGTCCATGCGGGTCATCACCCGGCGGGCGGTGTCCATGGTGGACAACGCCTCCCTCAACGATGAGGCCACCACCAGTCTGTCCGCGCTGCTGGACGAGCTCGCCGACGCCGTCCACATGCTCGCCCGGGCGGTGTCCGAGCCGGGGCCGGCCTCGGCGGAACGCATGGAGGCAGCCCAGCACGGGTTGGCGGCGGTGGCCACGCGTCTGCACCCGACCCGGCTGGAGATCGACACCCTGGAGGGGGAGTCGGTGGTGCTGATGCTGCGCACCCTGATCGTGGACGTGATGGAGGCCGCAGGGCTGACCCACGAGGAGGCCGAAGAGCACCTGCCGGCGCTGGGCCGCCGCGATACGCTCACCGGGCGGATCCGGATCGTGAAGGCCGAACGCCGCGCGGAGCGGGCGGAACGGAAGCCCCAGCCGCAGGACCCCTGGCAGCATGAGCCGTTCGAGGAGGACGACGACGGTGCCGCCCCGGACGGCTCCGACGCCCCGGAGGAGGGCCCCCGGCCGCCGCGCTGAGCGGGAGGCCCGCCTGCCTGCACGCCTGCCCACCCGCCCACCAGCGCGGCGGGGCGTCGGCTCAGAGGTGCAGGATCATCCGGGTGTTGCCGAGCGTGTTGGGCTTCACCCGTGCCAGGTCCAGGAACTCGGCCACACCTTCGTCGTGGGAACGCAGCAGCTCCGAGTAGACCTCGGGCGGCACGGCGTCCTGCTGCTCCATGACCGTGAAGCCGTGTCGGGTGAAGAAGTCCACCTCGAAGGTCAGGCAGAACACCCTGCTGACGCCGATCTCGCGCGCCTGCTGGACCAGTCGGCGCAGCAGGGCGGAGCCGACGCCGTGGCCGCGCCAGGAGTCGTGGGTGGCCAGGGTGCGGACCTCGGCGAGGTCCTCCCACATCACGTGGAGGGCGCCGAAGCCGATGAGCTCGCCGGCGTCGGACTCGGCGATCTGGAACTCCTGCAGGGACTCGAAGTAGGCGACCTTCTCCTTGGGCACCAGCACGCGTCGCTCCACCAGCGGCTGCGAGAGGTCCACGATCCGCTGCACGTCGGGAGTGCGGGCGGGCCGGATGCTGAAGGTGTCGTGGGCCGGATCCTGGGGACCGGCCGGCGCGGTGGAGGTCATCGCCCCAGTCTACGACCGGCTTCGGGGTCCCAGACTGTGCCGTGGTTCACCCAGCGTTCACCGGATGCGCGGGCTCTCGTCACGTCCTTCCGGCCGTGCCGTCACCTGACGTGCCTACTGTGGCTCTCGGTCCGCGGCATGACTGTGCCCGGACCCGCGGCACCCTGCCACCCCTGGCATCATGCCGGTCCCGCATCTGCGCGGGGACACCGAGCAGGAGCCGATCGGCTCCGCCTGGCAGTCAACACCTGAGAGAGGACGACGTGAAGCTTCATCGTTACGGTCGCGCGGCGGCCATCCTGTCCGTGGCGTCGCTGGCGCTGGTCGCCTGCGGCGAGGCGAACAACCCCGGTGGCGAGAACGCCAACGGCGGCGACGGCGAGAACGGCGGGGAGACCTCGGAGGTCCAGGGCACGCTCTCCGGCGGCGGCTCCTCGGCCCAGGAGGCGGCCATGACCGCCTGGACCAACGGCTTCACCTCCGTGGCCCCTGAGGCGCAGGTCAACTATGCCTCGGTGGGCTCCGGCTCCGGTCGGGAGGGCTTCCTGGGCGGGGAGTATGACTTCGCAGGCTCCGATGCGGCGATGGACGACGGCGAGTGGGAGCAGTCGCAGGAGGTCTGCGGACCCGACGGCGCGTTCCACATCCCGTCCTACATCTCGCCGATCGCCGCGGCGTACAACGTCGAGGGCATCGACGGCACGCTGAACTTGGACGCTGACACCCTGGCGCGGATCTTCACCGGGGACATCACCTCCTGGGACGACGAGGCGATCGCCGAGCACAACCCGGATCTGGACCTCCCGGACACCCCGATCACCGTGGTGCACCGCGCGGACGACTCCGGCACCACCGAGAACTTCACCGAGTACCTGGAGGCCGCGGCCCCCGACGTCTGGGAATGGGAGGCCGACGGCGCCTGGCCGGCGGAGGTCTCCTCGGAGTCCGCTCAGCAGACGTCCGGCGTGGTGGACCTGACCACCAGCACCGACGGCGCCATCACCTATGCCGACGCCTCACAGATCGGCGGTCTGGACTCGGTGGCCGTCCAGGTGGGCGAGGAGTATGTGGAGTACTCCCCGGAGGCCGCCGCGCAGGCGGTCGCCTCCTCCAGCCCGGTGGAGGGTCAGGCGCCGAACAACATGGCTGTCGAGCTGGATCGCGAGACCGAGGAGTCCGGCGCGTATCCGATCGTGCTGGTGGCCTACAACATCTTCTGCAACGAGTACCCGGAGCAGGAGACCGTGGACCTGGTGAAGGCGTTCGGCGAGTACGTGGTCTCCGAGGACGGCCAGTCCACCGCCGAGTCGGCCGCGGGCAACGCCCCGATGTCGGATGAGCTGCGCGACCAGGCGCTCGAGGCCCTCGACCAGATCAGCGCGGCCGAGTGACCGGCCACTGATCCGGGACCCCGGTGGCGGGCGCCGCATGGTGCCCTCCTCCGGGGTCCGTCCGTTGACCTGCGCGGCGCAGCCGACGACGACGGTGCTCGCCCGGCGGCGTGCGCACCACTGACACCTGTGATGCTCTGATGGGAGATCCTGTGACCAGCTCGGACGAGTCACCCACCCCCGGGACGGCCGTGGCGGCCGCACCCGATCGGGAGAACAGACACAATTCGCTGACCACCTCCGACTCCGGGGGAGTGTTCGGTGACCGGGTGTTCTCCGGCCTGGCGCTGGCGGCGGGCGTCGCCATCCTGGTGGTGCTGGCCTTCGTGGCCCTGTTCCTCACCGCCAACTCCACCGGCGCGGTCTACCGGGAGGAGGAGGGGCTCATCATCGGGGCGTTCCTGGAGTACGCCTATCCGCTGGTGATCGGCACCGTCGTGGCCTCGGCGATCGCGCTGGTGCTGGCCACCCCGGTGGCGGTCGGCGTCGCCCTGTACATCTCTCACTTCGCCCCGCCGCGGCTGTCCAAGTCCATCGGATACGTGATCGACCTGCTGGCGGCGATCCCTTCGGTGGTCTACGGCGCCTGGGGGATGAGCTTCCTCGGGCCGGCGCTGGTGCCCGCCTACACGTGGCTGCACGAACACCTGGGCTTCATCCCGCTGTTCGGGGAGTCGCCCTCGCAGACGGGTCGCACGATCTTCACCGCCGGAGTGGTGCTGGGGGTGATGGTCCTGCCGATCATCACCTCGGTGTCCCGGGAGATCTTCGTGCAGACCCCGAAGCTCCATGAGGAGGCCGCGCTCGCGCTGGGAGCGACCCGCTGGGAGATGATCCGCATGGCGGTGTTCCCCTTCGCCCGGGCCGGCATCATCTCCGGAGTCATGCTGGGGCTCGGACGGGCGCTGGGAGAGACGATGGCGGTGGCGCTGGTGCTCTCGGCGGGACCGCTCTCGGCCTCGCTGATCTCGGCGGGCAACAGCACCATCCCGGCGGAGATCGCCCTGGGCTTCCCGGAGGCCCCTCCGGGCTCCGAGCGGCAGGCTCAGCTGATCGCCATCGGCCTGGTGCTGTTCGTCATCACCCTGATCGTGAACATGACCGCCCGGTGGATCGTCAGCCGCCACAAGGAATTCTCAGGAGCCAACTGATGGCCGACACCCCGAACTCCACGCAGCAGGGCGTGCGCCCCGACGACGGCGCCTCCGCCCCCACGTCCCCGTCGACCTCCGAGCCCACGTCGACTCCGGAGCCGACTCCGGCCACCGTGCAGACCCCGGGGGCACCGGCTCTCGGCTCCCGCTCCGGCGACGCCGAGGGGCGGGGTACCGGGGACCTCGCCGGTCGGCGCAGCCGACTGACCCGGAACACCCCGCCGCGTTGGACGTGGCTCGCGGTGCTGGCCGGATCCGCCGTCGTCGCCGCGGCCGTGAGCGCCCTGCCGGGCTTCTCAGTGCCGCTGTGGCTGGTGCTCACCGCGGTGCTGCACGTGATCGTCAGCTATGTGGTCACCCGCCTTCGGGTGGGCAGGCGCAAGGCCACCGACGGGCTGTGGACCAATCTGGTGCATCTGGCGTTCCTGACGGCGCTGCTGCCGCTGGTCTCGGTGATCTGGTCGGTGGTCTCCGTGGGGCTTCCCGGGCTGATCGAGCCCGGCTTCTTCGCCTCGGACATGCGAGGCATCGACGGCACCATCGACCAGGCGTCCCAGGAGCAGGGGGCCGCGGTGCTGGGCGGGATCCGGCATGCGATCATCGGGTCGCTGCTGATCACTATCGCCGCGACGGTCATCTCGGTGCCCATCGGCCTGCTGACCTCCATCTACCTGGTGGAGTACTCGCGCGGCGGCCCCCTGGCGCGGGCGATCACCTTCTTCGTGGACGTGATGACGGGCATTCCGTCCATCGTGGCCGGTCTGTTCGCCGGCGCCGCCATGGCGTGGTTCCTCTCCACCGTGAACACCCTCACCGGGGCGTTCGGCGGGATCCGCTCCACCATGGGCATCACTGCGGCCATCGCGCTCTCGGTGCTGATGATCCCGGTGGTGGTCCGCACCACGGAGGAGATGCTGCGGGTGGTGCCCAACGAGCTGCGGGAGGCCTCCTATGCGCTGGGGGTGCGCAAGTGGCGCACCATCCTGAAGGTGGTGATTCCGACGGCGATCTCCGGCATCGCCTCGGGCGTCACCTTGGCGATCGCACGGGTGATCGGGGAGACCGCTCCGATCCTGGTGACCGCCGGGTTCGTGGTGAACGTGAACTGGAACCTGTTCTCCGGATGGATGACGGCACTGCCGGTGTACATCTATCGTCAGTTCCAGAACCCGACCTCCCCGAACTTTTCGGACCCGTCGCATCAGCGGGCCTGGGCGGCGGCTCTGGTGCTGATCATCATCGTCATGCTGCTGAACCTGATCGCCCGCCTGGTGGCCAAGGTCTTCGCGCCGAAGCAGACGGGCCGCTGACAGACGGGCCGCTGACAGACGGGCCGCTGACAGACGGGCCACTGACAGACCGGGCCACTGACAGACCGGGCGGGGCTGCCCGGAGCGCCGATCAGGCCCTCATCCTGCCGGGCATCACCCGGCGCCGATCCAGTGAGAGAGTGAGACATGTCCAAGAGCATCGAGGCGAAGGACCTCAACGTCTACTACGGCGACTTCCTCGCCGTGGAGGGGGTGAGCATCGAGATCGCCTCCCGGTCGGTGACGGCGTTCATCGGCCCGTCCGGCTGCGGAAAGACCACCTTCCTGCGGAGTCTGAACCGCATGCATGAGGTGCTGCCGGGGGCCACAGTCTCCGGGAAGCTGCTGCTGGACGGCGACGACATCTACGGCCCCGGGGTGGACCCGGTGACGGTGCGGACCATGGTCGGCATGGTCTTCCAGCGGCCCAACCCGTTCCCCACCATGAGCATCCGGGACAACGTGCTGGCCGGGTACCGGCTAAACGGGACGCGGCTCTCCCGCGCGGAGGCCGACGACGTCGTCGAGCGGTCCCTGCGCGGGGCGAACCTGTTCAACGAGGTCAAGGACCGCCTGGACAAGCCCGGGTCGGGACTCTCGGGCGGTCAGCAGCAGCGGCTGTGCATCGCCCGGACCATCGCGGTGAAGCCGGATGTGATCCTCATGGACGAGCCGTGCTCCGCGTTGGACCCGATCTCCACGCTTGCGGTGGAAGACCTCATCGCCGAGCTGAAGGAGGAGTACACGGTCGTCATCGTCACGCACAACATGCAGCAGGCGGCCCGGGTTTCCGAACGGACGGCGTTCTTCAACATCGCGGGCACCGGCAAGCCGGGGAAGCTCATCGAGTATGACGACACCTCCACGATCTTCAACAACCCGAAGGAGAAGTCCACCGAGGACTACGTCTCCGGCCGGTTCGGCTGAGCGGCCCCGGCCTGGGTTGCCCCCGGAGGGATTGTCGCTAAACCTCGCTTAAGTGCGCGTATTCCGACAATCGCTCCGGGGTCAACGGGCAGGGCGTGCCGGGCGTCAGTACTCCAGCAGCGGAGAGAGTGCCAGCAGCAGGACCCCGGAGGCCGCACCGACCGCCAGAGGGGTCACCGCCCAGTAGGCGAAGAGCCGGATCGCCTGTGGCCAGTTCACGGTGGCGAACCGCTGGTTGGACCCGGCCCCGATCACCGACGAGGCCGCGGTCAGGGAGGTCGACAGCGGCAGTGACATCGCCATGGAGCCGACGAACAGCAGCGCCGAGGTGGTCGTGGTGGAGACCATGCCGCGCAGCGGGTCGATGGTGACCAGTCGGTGGCCCAGCATGTGGCCGATGCGCCACCCGCCGGTCAGGCAGCCCAGCCCGATGAGCAGCGCGAAGACGACGTAGGCGACGGGGATCCAGGCGCCGGAGTGGTCGATGTTCGCCGCCGGAAGGGCCAGCAGCAGGATGAAGGCGAACCGCTGTCCCTGCTGCAGGCCGGTGCCCAGGCTGGTGAGCCCGGCGCACACCGCCTGCACGGTCCGGCTGGTCTCGTTGACGGCGTCGGGATCCGCCCCCCGGGCGACCCGCACCGCCAGGAACACCAGGAGATAGGCCAGGCCGAAGGCGACCAGCGGGGAGAGCAGCAGGGTGGCCAGCGGGGCCGCCCACGGGAGGCCGAGCACCGCGCTGGAGTCCGTACCGTCGAGGATCATCGAGGCCAGGGCGCCGCCGATCAGTGCGGCCAGCAGGGCGTGGGTCGTCGAGGTCGGCACCCCCCGGAAGTAGGTCCACAGGTTCCATCCCAGCAGGGAGATCAGTGAGGTCAGCAGGACGCCCAGGACCATCTGCGGGTCCATCCGTGGGAAGTCGAACCAGGAGAACAGGTGCACTCCCAGCGGGATGGTCATCAGCACTCCCAACGCGTTGGCTCCGGCGGCCAGCCGGGTCGCGATCCGCGGGGTCAGCGCTCGGGTGCGGGTGGGGATGGCGATGGAGTTGGCGACGTCGTGCATGCCGGCGACGAAGAGGTTGGGCAGCAGGACGACGACGATGAGGACGAGCAGCAGGATCTCCACGTGGCGGGCCTCAGGACTCCCGGACGATGATGGACCCCGCCGTGGTGCTGACCATCCGCAGCGAATCCACCGCCTGCAGCATCGCGCTGGCGATCTGCGCCTGCTGCAGTGCGATGTTGGGCTGGAAGGCGCTGTCGGAAGAGATCAGCCACTCCCGGTGGGTGCGATTGGCCTGCTTGGTGAGCCGCTGGATCTGGATCCAGTACTCCTCGAGGTGGTCGAAGTCGTCGAGCCGGGCCAGCGCGTCGATCGTGAGGTCCACCTGACGGCCCATGGTCTCCAGCTGGTCCGAGCTCTGGCGCGGCAGCACCAGGTTCTCCCGGGCGATGATGAGATCTCCGGCGGCCACCACATGTTCGAGGGTGCGGTTCAGCAGCTGGGAGAGGGCGTAGATGTCCTCCCGGGGGAGCGGGGTGAGGAAGACGCTGCGGATATGCGTCATCAGGTTGAAATGGAGGTCCATGGCGGTGCCCTCCAGGCCGATGAGCTCGTCACGCAGCGGACGGCGGTCGGTGGCAGGCATGCCCAGCAGCTGGGACAGCAGGTTGACCCCGGTCCGGACCTCCCGGCCGATGTCGGTGAGAAGCTCCACCGCCTGGGAGTGGCGCTGGCCTCGTCGTGCGATCATGCCGTGGTCCTCATCTGGTCTCCCGGTGAAGCGATGTCCGTGGAGAGTGTATAGCGGGAAGGTGACGCGATGGTGTCCGTGACCTGCAGGGTGATGTGCGCGCTCGGCCCTGCAGACAGATGAACCCGCCGCATGTCAGGGCATGGGCGGGTTCAGAGCTGACGACGGCGCCTGCTGAGGGCGCGTCCGCTATGTGGTTTGGGGTGCCGGGCTGGGAACGCCTCACGGCGCGTGGCCGCTCGAAGCGGCTAAAGGTTGGAGCCCGGGGGTTACCTGCAGCCCGGCACATTCCCAGTGTCCCCCTGGAAGTCGCTGCGGTCAACTGTGTTTTCGGATCCGGTTCCCGTGTGTCTGCTCACGGGGTCGGACGGAGCCGGTCGGCAGGGCCGATGAATCGTCGACCGTTCAGTCCTCGACCTCGATGCTGATGGTGCCGGAGGCGGCGCCGGAGCCGTAGCCGGAGACCATGATGGTCAGGACCCCGCCCTCGTCGACGTCGAACTCCAGATACGGGTCCAGCACGCTGCCCGACTCCGGATCTCTGACGCTGCGGTCATCGTTGCGCTCCTCGGAGCCGTCGGGAAGCACGACGTCGAGGACGAGGTCTGCTCCGTCGTCGCCCCGGACGTCGAGCACCACGCTGGCTCCGTCCGGGACGTCGACGGTCGCCAGCCAGGCGGCGTCCGCGGCAGCCTCCACGGTGTGTTCCCCATCCTCGAGCGCCTCGGCGACGGCGATCTGTTCCGTGGTCACTGTCACCTCAGCGGGGTCGCCGGAGAACTCGGTGACCACCACGTCGTACTCGCCCGGGACCAAGGCGATCTCGAACCCGCCGTCCATGACGTTGGGGGAGTCGGTGCCGCCGTCGTCGGCGAAGGCGATCTCGGTGCCGTCGGCGTCCTGCAGCGCGAGGACCGGGTCGGTGCCCTGCTCGCTCTGCGTGGCCACGTGGTAGAGGCCGGCCTCTTCGACGCTGAGCTGCAGGCGGGTCTCAGCGTCGTCGGGGACGTGCACCGTGACGGAGTCGTCGACGGTGAGGGTCTCGGGGTTCTCCTGGGCTCGCTCCGGCCCCGTGGTCGTGGTGGTGTCCTCGTCGGCTCCGATGCGCGAGACGATGACCACGACGAGGACGACGACGAGGACCAGGAACAGTCCGATGCCGAGCCCCAGCCCGATGATCAGGCCGCGGCCGGAGGAGCGTTGCGCCGGCTGCTGCTCCCAGGGTGGACGCTGGTCATGCGGGGGCTGTCCGGGGTGGCCGGGAGGTTGAGAGTGGCCGGGCTGCTGGTCGTACCCGGAATGGCTGCTGTATCCGTTGGGCTCGCCGGGCACGCCCGGCTGCCTGTACCCGGCGGTCTGCCCGTACCCGGTGGGCTGGCGAGACTGGCCGAACCCCGCGGCCTGGGCGTGCCCGGACGGGGGCGTCCGGTGCGGCATCGGCGTCCGGTGCGGGGTCCACTGCTGGCCGTCCCAGTAGCGCAGCTGGTCCTGCTGTTCGGGGTCCGGATACCAGCCCGGGGCGGGTGCAGTCATAGGTCATCTTCCTTCCGGGCGTGCGGGACGCTGTGGTCGTCCGCGCCCTCATCCTCCTGACTCAGCGTAATCTCGTCGCCGCAGGAGAGCCATGTATGACGGGAGTCGGCTCGGGTGGGCGATGAGCGTCGTCGCGTCGGGGCCCCGCACTCCACCCCGAACCCCGCTCCGATCCACCATGGCCAGGCCCCGGAGCGCGGCACTATCATCGGGGCACAGACATCGCCTGGCAATGGTGGTGAGAGCGATGGTCAGCATTCCAGACAGCGCACAGGTGGTCGTCATCGGGGCCGGCATCGTCGGCAGCTCGATCGTGCGACATCTCGCCGAGCTCGGCTGGCGGGACATCCTCCTGGTGGACAAGGGCCCCCTGCCGGAGCCCGGGGGCTCCACCGACCATGCCTCGAACTTCGTGTTCCCCGTGGACCATTCGCGCGAGATCACCGAGCTGACCCTGGACTCGCTGCGGCAGTACCGGGCACTGGGCGTGCTCACCGAGTGCGGCGGGATCGAGGTGGCCCGCACTCCGGAGCGGCTGCAGGAGCTGCGTCGCCGGATGAGCTCGGCGGCCGCCTGGGGCGTGGAGGCCGAGCTCATCGGCCCCGCCCGCGTCCGCGAGCTCATGCCCCACATCCGCGAGGATCTGCTGCTGGCCGGCTTCCACACGCCCACCGGTGCCATCGTCGACGCCGTCCGCGCCGCGGAGCTCCTGCGCGCCCGGGCCGAGGAGCGCGGGGCACTGACCGTCGCCGACCGCGCGGAGGTGACCGGGCTGGAGGTCGACGCCGGCCCGCACGGCGGGGTGCCGAGCCGCATCCGCGCGGTGGTCACGGATCACGGCCGGGTGGAGGCGGAGCATGTCGTCGTCGCCTGCGGGGTCTGGAGTCCCCGGATCGCCGCCCTGGCGGGCGCCCGCATCCCGCTGGTGGCCGCAGTGCACCAGATGATGGACCTCGGGCCGATTCCGGAGCTGGCCGCCACCGAGGAGTGGATCTCCGTGCCGCTGGTCCGGGACATGGACGCCCGCATGTACGCCCGGCAGCGCGGACCGGATCTGGAGATAGGCTCCTACGCGCACCGGCCGATCCTCCACGAGCCCGACGAGATCCCGCCCTTCGGCGCCCCAGGGCAGGCCTCGCCCACCCAGATGCCCTTCACCGCAGAGGACTTCGCCCCGCAGCTGGCCCATGCCCGGCAGCTCTACCCGGAGCTGCTGGGGGAGCAGGGCCGCGACGGTGTGGAGGTCACCCAGGCGATCAACGGGCTGCTCTCCCTCACCCCGGACGGTGCGCCGCTGCTCGGCGAGACCGCGGAGGTCCGCGGCCTGTGGTCCGCGGCGGCGGTGTGGATCAAGGAAGGGCCCGGCGTCGGGCGGGCGGTGGCCGAGTGGATGACCGTCGGGGCCTCCGAGGTGGACGTCCATGGGGCCGATGTCACCCGGTTCCCGCCCTATGCCCGCACCCGGCGCCACGTGCGGGCCCGGGCGGCTGAGGGCTTCCCCAAGGTGTACGGGGTCGCGCATCCGCGTGAGCAGTGGGCCAGCAGTCGCCCGATGCGCACCAGTCCGTTCCATCCGCGCACCCAGGCGCTGGGCGGGGAGTTCTTCGAGGCTTCGGGCTGGGAGCGGCCGCAGTGGTACGCGGCCAACGTGCCTCTGGTGGAGGAGTATGCGCGCCGGATCGACCACCGGGTCCACGAATGGGACGCCCGCTGGTGGTCGCCGATCATCGAGGCCGAGCATCTGAGGATGCGCCAGCACGCAGCCATGTTCGACCTCACCGCGTTCGGCGTCTTCGACGTCACCGGCCAGGCGGCGCTGGAGGGGGTGCAGCGGATGGCGGTGGCGAATGCGGACCGGCCCGTGGGACGGGTCATCTACACCCCGCTGCTGGATGTCCGCGGCGGCTTCCGCTCGGATCTGACCATCGTGCGGCTGGGGGAGCAGCACTTCCGGGTCATCACCGGAGCCGCCGACGGCGCCCGGGACCTGGCCTGGTTCCGCCGTCATCTGGCCGCTGAGCTCGACGCCGGGCACATCGAGATCCAGGATCTGACCTCGGCGACCTGCGCGATCGGTCTCTGGGGGTCGCGTGCCCGAGACATCGTCGCATCGCTGACCGACGACGACGTTTCGGCTGACGGCTTCCGCTTCGGCACGGCACGGGAGGTGGTGCTCGCCGGGATCCCGACGCTGATGGTGCGCATCTCCTATGTGGGCGACCTCGGCTGGGAGATCCACCTGCCCACCGAGCACGGGCTGCCGCTGTGGGACGCCCTGTGGGAGGCCGGGCGGCCACATGGGCTGATCGCCGCAGGGGGCGGGGTCTATGGGACCACCGGTCGGCTGGAGAAGGCGCATCGGCTCTTCGGCGCGGAGCTCACCCCGGAGCGGGACCCGGTGGAGGCCGGGCTCGCGCTGCCGACGCTCAAGGAGGCGGACTTCCTCGGCAAGGGTGCCTACCTTGCGGCCCGCGCCCAGGAGCCCGCCGCCGTGCTGTGCACCCTCGCGCTCACCGGCGTCGGGGCCGCCGAGCCGCGGTTCCCCACCGGCAATGAGCCGGTGCTCGACGTCGACGGCTCACCCCTGGTGGACGGCCGCGGTCGGCGCAGCTATGTCACCAGCGCGGGCCCGGCGCCGTCGCTGGGGCGATACGTGATGCTGGCCTACCTGCCGCCCGAGCGGGCGGTGCTCGGCACGGAGCTGCTGGTGGAGTACCTGGGGGTGCGGCTGCCGGCCGAGGTGCTGACCGTGGGCCGCACGGCGCCCTTCGACTCGGAGCATCGTCGGCTGAAGGGCTGAAGGGCTGAAGGGCTGAAGGGCTGACAGGCCGGGTGCCAGGTCGGGGAGGAGCCGGCGTTTCGCCGGCGGTCAGCGACGGCCGCCGTGGCCCAGGCGCCTCGACAGGGTGTCGGCGGCTCGGATCACCGGCTCCCGGATGTCCGGGAGCCGGTCCGGCGGCAGACGGTAGGACGGGCCGGCCACGCTGATCCCGGCGATGACGGCGCCGCTGTGGTCGAAGACGGGGGCCGCCACCGCGTTGAGCCCTTCCTCGTACTCCTCCACGGCGTAGGCCCAGCCGCGGCCGCGGATGCGCTGCAGCTCTTCCGTCAGCTCGGTGGGGCGGGTGAGCGTGTGCGCGGTGAAGGGCTCCAGGCCGGCGTCGAACACCGCGTGGCGGCCCTCCTCCGAGAGGTGCGCCAGCAGCACCTTCCCGTTGGAGGTGGCGTGCAGGGCGGTGTGCTGGCCGATCCAGTTGCGCATGGCGACGGCGGTGTCAGCCTCGGCCTGGCAGACGTTGATGGCCACGCCGTCGCGGGTGATGGCCACGTTGGTGGTCTCACCGATCTGGGCGGAGAGCTCGTCACACACGGGCTGGGCCTCCAGGGAGAGGTCCAGCCGCGCCGCCGTGGCGCCGGCCAGCCGCAGGCAGCCCACGCCCAGGCGGTACCCGCCGGCGCCGTCGGGAGCCTCGACCAGGTCATGGTGGACCAGCACCTCGGCCAGGCGACCCACGGTGGACTTGTGCACTCCCAGCTCTCGGGCCATCTGGCTGAGGGTGGCCTCGCCGTCGCGGGCCAGGATGCTCAGGACGGTCAGGGCGCGGTCCACGGACCTCACCGGTGCCCCCGGGGGGCGATGCGTCGGGGCGGTGGCGTTCTCCGGACTCGTCTGGGCGTTCATGGCAGGCCTCATCCCTTTCGAGCATGACGCGGTCGGCCTCGCAGGGCAAGGGTCACCGTCGCGCAGGGCGCAACCTATTGTGTGGTACGCGACACAGTGTCATGCTGGAAGTGTTCCGAAGATGTGGCAGCCGGGGAGGATCCCATGACGCTCGATGAAGGCCCGCTGACCCTCGACGACGGCCTCGGCGCCGTCGTCCCGGACCCACGGATCCTGCTGTATCCGCGCCTGAGGAAATCACCGTTCTTCTGGGCGTCGCGGCGGCATGGAGTGGCGATGTACAGCGTGTACAACCACACGTATCACCCCCGGCACTACGGCGATCCGGTCGCCGAGTACTGGGCGCTGCTCAACGGGGTGACCCTGTGGGACGTCGGCGTGGAACGGCAGATCGAGATCACCGGACCTGACGCCTTCGAGTTCACCAACATGCTCGTCCCGCGTGACCTCACCAAGTGTGAGGTCGGACAGTGCAAGTACGTATTCATCACCGGCGAGGACGGCGGCATCCTCAATGACCCGGTCCTGCTCCGCCTCGGAGAGAACCACTTCTGGCTCTCCCTGGCTGACAGCGACATCCTGCTCTGGGCCCGCGGGCTGGCCATCAACTCCGGATTGGACGTCACCGTCGAAGAGGCCGACGTCGGCCCCGTCCAGGTCCAGGGCCCGCTCTCTGGGCAGGTCATGGCCGCGATCTTCGGCGACGGCGTCTTCGACATCGGCTACTACCGGCTCCAGGAGTATGAGCTGGACGGCATGGAGGTCATCGTCTCCCGCACCGGGTACACCGCGGAGCTGGGCTTCGAGATCTACGTCAAGAACGCCTCCCGCGACGGCGTCAGGCTCTGGGAGACCGTCTGGGCGGCCGGCGAGCCGTTCGGGATGCGCGTCATCGGGCCGTGCCATATGCGGCGCATCGAGGCCGGCATCCTCGCCCACGGCTGCGACATCACCTTCGACACCAACCCCTTCGAAGTCGGCATGGGATACGACTGGATGGTGGATCTCGAACAGGAGGCCGACTTCATCGGCAAGGCGGCCCTGACCCGCATCAAGGAGCAGGGTGTCAGCCGTCGTCTGGCCGGGGTGGAGATCGGCGGCGCACCGCTGGGCACCTTCAACGACGGCTCCATGATCGAGGCCTTCCCCGTCTGGCGAGGAGGAGAACGCATCGGCGAGGTCACCTCCGCCTGCTTCTCCCCCCGGTTGGAGCGCAACATCGGCTTCGCCATGGTGCCGACTGAGCTCAGCGACATCGGCACGGAGCTGGACATCGAGACTCCGGCCGGCATCGTGCCCGCCGTGGTGGTGCCCAAGCCGTTCGTGGATCCCACCAAGGACACGCCCAAGCAGGCGTTCGTCGCGGGCAACGGGCATCCGGCCACGGAGAACTGAACCCGCTGGCGGCGAGTCTGGCCGCGGCGGTCCGCGGCGTCGTAGTCTCAGCCGACCACCCCGTCACGTCCACTCCGGTCGCACCGGCCGGGCACCGACGTCGGCGCCGACCAGCGCGCCTCAAGGAGGGACACCTGGATGACCACCACCCGTCACACCGGATCCGACGAGGGCCGCACGGAGGCCAGCGCTCGTGGCAACGGTCAGGGGGCCGTGCCGCTCAGCGCCCAGGACAGCCTGGGGATCTCCTCGCGGACCGAGCTGCGGCCCATCCATCAGATCGGCGCTGAGCTGGGCCTGGACGAGGACCTCATCGAGCCCTACGGGCGGGGCGTCGGGAAGGTGGACCTCGCCGCGATCGATCGTCTCGCGGACCGCCCGCAGGCCAAGTACATCCTGGTCACAGCGATCACTCCGACCCCGCTGGGTGAGGGCAAGACCACCACTGCGGTGGGGCTCAGCCAGGGGATGGCGCGCACGGGCCGACGGGCCGCCGTCGCCGTCCGGCAGCCCTCCCTGGGGCCGACCATGGGGATCAAAGGCGGCGGCACCGGCGGCGGGTGGAGCCAGGTGGTGCCCATGGAGCGGCTCAACCTGCACCTGACGGGGGACATCCACGCGGTCACTGCGGCGCACAACCAGCTGACCGCCATGGTGGACAACCACCTGCACCGCGGCAGCCCCTCCGGGCTGCATCCGGAGCGGGTCACCTGGCGCCGGGTCATGGACGTCAACGATCGCTCCCTGCGGCAGATCGTCTCCGGCCTGGGGCCCGCCGGGGGAGGGCCGACGGCGAACGGGCCGGTCCGCCAGACCGGCTTCGACATCACGGCGGCATCTGAGGTGATGGCCACTCTGTCCCTGGCGCGCTCACTGGAGGACCTGCGGGCCCGGCTGGGACGGATCGTGGTGGGCACCACCGGTGACGGTGAGCCGGTCACCGCCGAGGACATCAAAGCCGCCGGCGCCATGACGGTGCTGCTCAAGGAGGCCATCCGGCCCAATCTGCTGCAGACCGTGGAGCACACGCCTGCCCTGGTGCACTGTGGGCCCTTCGGCAACATCGCCACCGGCAACTCCTCGGTGGTGGCGGACCTGATCGGCGGCAGGGCCACCGACTACCTGATCACCGAGGCCGGCTTCGCCGCGGATATGGGTGCGGAGCGGTTCTTCAACATCAAATGCCGGATCTCCGGACTGGCGCCGGACGCAGCCGTCGTCGTGGCCACCGTGCGGGCACTGAAAGTGCACTCCGGCAGGCACCGGGTGGTGGCTGGGCGGCCGCTGCCCGAGGGGATGCTGCGGGAGAGCCCGGAGGACGTGCGCACCGGCGCGGAGAATCTGCGGGCGCAGCTGCGGATCATCCGCCGCCACGGGGTGACCCCCGTGGTGGCGGTCAACGCGTTCCCCACGGACTTCCCCAGCGAGCACGAGGTCATCGCGCAGGTGGCTGCCGAGGAGGGCGCGCGGTGTGCGGTGTCCACGCATTTCGCCGACGGCGGCGCCGGCGCCGCGGACCTGGCCGATGCGGTGGCCGAGGCTGCGGAGGAGCCGAGCGAGTTCCGGTTCCTGTACTCCGACGAGGCGCCGCTGGTGGAGAAGATCGAGACCATCGCCACGCAGGTCTACGGGGCCGACGGCGTAGACCTCTCGCCGGCGGCCGCCAAGGACCTCGCCGCCTACACCGAGGCCGGATACGGGCGGCTGCCGGTGTGCGTGGCCAAGACCCACCTGTCGCTGTCCTCGGACCCGAAGCTGGTGGGGGCGCCCAGCGGCTGGCGGCTGCCGGTGCGGGAGGTGCGGCTCTCCGCCGGGGCCGGCTTCGTCTACCCGATCTGCGGCACCATGCAGACCATGCCCGGTCTGGGCTCCTCCCCGGCGGCGGAGAGCATCGACATCGACGACGACGGGAACCCGCGCGGCCTGTTCTGAGGCCTTCCCTGTGGCGCGACTTGGTCCGTGGTTTTGGGTACTCGACTCGATCGAGTCGAGTACCCAAAACCACGGACCAACTCGCGCGCTGCCCGACCAGGGGCCGGGCGGCAGATCGCCGTGTCATAGCCTCCGCATAGCATGTCAGTCACCAAGTACGGCCACGCAGTCAGCGTCGGGCGTCGTGAGCCGAGAGGTGCTGACCAGTGGAACAGACCGGACAGGCCAGCGTGCAGCCGCTGGGCAGAAGTCGCAGCACGTACACCTTCATGATGACTCTGCTGGGAATCACGCTGCTCCCCGTCGTCACCATCCCCTTCGTCGTTCCGGCCATGATCTACATGAGTCGACTCCGTAGGCAGGCCGTGCAGGCGCATGAGGCATCGGAGTCAGCCCATGCACGCAACCTGTGGGTCGAATCCGAAGTGCAGCGACTCGGGGTGATGGACCACATCCGGCGCAGAGATGAGCTCGTCGTCGTTCAGAGACAGATTCAGACTGCGAATGCAGCTGTCGAGGCGAAGGCACGCGAACTCGATGCAGTCATCGCGGACAAGCACCATGAACTGGAGAACCTCGAAGCTGTCCGGCGTCAGGACCTGGAAGCTCTGGATCAGCGAATGGATGAACGCCGTGCAGAGGTTGCGAAGCTCAAGGATGAGGTCCTTGTGCTGAACGAGGCACAGGACGTCCAGGACTACGGGCTCTACGACTTCGAGAACCCCGCAGAAGACTCCGTACGGCTGTCGGCTCAGCTGTCTCACGTGCGGGCCGAGATCAAAGCGATGGTCAAAGACAAGTCTGCGACAACCGCTGACTCCGGTTGGACCGTCAACCATTCGGTATCGAAGGGTCGCAAGATGGTCGCGGACATGTCGAAGCTCCTGCTTCGGGCCTATAACGCTGAGGCGGAGAACGCTATCAAGACGGTCAAGGCCGGAAACCTGACCACCGCGGTCAAGAGGCTGGACCGCTCAGCGGAGGCCGTTGCGCGATTGGGGAAGATGATGGGCATTCGGATCACCCATCGCTATGCCCACCTTCGGCGCCAGGAGCTGGAGCTGACTCATCAGCACCTCGAGTCTGTCAGGGCGGCCAAGGAAGAGGAACGGGAAGTGCGTCGCCGCGAACGCGAAGAAGCGCAGGCCCAGAAAGAGTTCCTTGCTCTCAAAGCCAAGCAGGAGAAAGAGGTCGCGCACTACAGAAACGTCCTGCTCTCTCTTCGCGAATCTGGTCAGACGGGAGAGGCGGAGAAAGTGACGTTGGCTCTCCAACAGGCCGAGGAGAAGCTCGCCGACGTGGAGCGCACCATGGCCAATACTCGGGCCGGGTATGTCTATGTCATCTCCAACCGGGGTGCCTTCGGTGAGAAGGTCGTCAAGATCGGGATGACGCGACGTCTGAATCCGGACGACAGGATCCGAGAGCTCTCGGACGCATCCGTGCCGTTCAACTTTGATAAGCACACCATGATCTTCAGCGAGGATGCGGTAGGCCTTGAGAGTGCATTGCATCGGCACTTCGCTGATCGTCGCGTCAACCTCATCAACATGCGCCGCGAGTACTTCTACGCGACTCCGGGGCAGGTCAGGGATGCGTTGGTCGCTCATGATGTGCAGGTCCTTGAGTTTCATGAGGGGTCCGAGGCGGCAGAGTATGAGGCTTCTCAACTGAAGCGGCGTCAGCAGCATGCTCCAGCGAATGCGGACCTACGTCAGTCGTGACGACGCTGCACAACTTCGGCCGCGGCGGGTTCCCGCGCCATGTGCTGCGTGGCAGGATGCGGAACAGTCGATCCGGTCCACCGCTCCATGAGCGTGAAGGGAGATCCTGTCCATGGCCTGCCGCATCGGTGAACTCGTGCTCGAATGTCGGGAGCCGGAGCGGCTCGCGGAGTTCTGGTGCGAGGTGCTGGACTTCGTGGTCCTGGACCGCCCCGGTGACGGCAGCATCGAGATCGGCGCCCGGGACGGGTTCGGCGGCTCCCAGCCCACCATCATCCTCAGCCCCCGAGATGAACTCTCCTCCGTGGCCACACCGCGGCTTCACCTTGACCTCAACGCCACCGACCGGGACCAGGCGGCAGAGCTGGACCGGCTGCTGGCCGCCGGGGCTCGCCCCGCCGACGTCGGGCAGTCCGATGAGGAGGAATGGCACGTCCTGCAGGACCCGGAGGGCAACATCTTCTGCCTGCTGCGGGCCCGCATCGCGCCCGTGGGATGACCGATGGCCCGGGATGCTGAGAATCGTCGCGCCACCCTGGTGCTGATGCGTCAGGTCCGTGATCGGATCGACCGGGACTATGCCCAGCCATTGGACGTGGAGAGTCTCGCCCGGGGTGCGCATCTCTCGGCAGGGCATCTGAGCCGGCAGTTCCGGCTCGCTTATGGGGAGTCGCCGTACTCCTACCTGATGACACGCCGGGTGGAGCGCGCCATGACGCTGCTGCGACGTGGGGATCTCAGCGTCACCGAGATCTGCTTCGAGGTCGGGTTCTCATCCTTGGGCACCTTCTCCACCCGGTTCACCGAGCTGGTGGGTATGCCGCCCCGCGAGTATCGCCGGCGGGCGGCGGCGTCATTGCGGGGGTTGCCGCCCTGTGTGGCCAAGCAGATCAGTCGGCCGCGCCGGGGTCGGGCCCGAGGTGGAGAAGTGATCAGGAATCGAGAAGCCGGACAGACGCCCGCTCCGTAGTGTGAGCTCCATGAACATCACCATTCAGCACGCGTTCCTGCCCCATCTGGACCCGGAGGCGTCCCTGCGCTTCTACCGTGACCTGCTCGGCTTCGAGGTGCGGCAGGACGTCTCCTATGAGGACAAGAGGTGGCTCACGGTGGGCCCTCCCGGCCAGCCGGAGACCGCCATCGCGCTGCACCCGCCGGGTCTCGACCCGGGCATCACCGAGGAGGAGCACGCCGCCATCCGCTCGCTGATGGCCAAAGGCGCCTTCGCGGCGGTCACGTTGGCCACCGACGACGTGGACGGGCTCTTCGAGTCCCTGGCCGCCGGCGGCGTCGACGTCATCCAGAAGCCCATGGATCAGGACTGGGGCGTGCGGGACTGCGCCGTGCGGGACCCTGGTGGCGCCATGGTGCGCATCAACCAGCGCTGAGGTCCCGGCGATGCTGACAGCCGGGGGAGGCCGAGATCGGGCGGCAGCCCGGGACCCGGCCCGCACGCGGATGTCAGGATGCGTCCATGAGATTCGCGCAGCAGATCGTGGTCCTGGACGCCGACGACGTCGCCACAGTCGCCTCCTTCTGGGCCGGCGTGTACGGGGGCCGGGTCAGACCCTCCGATCCGAGCTGGTATGAGGTGGAGGTGGACGGCGACTACCCGTTGGCCGTGCAGCACGCCCCGGACCATGTCCGGCCTGAGTGGCCGGACGGGCAGCCGCAGCAGAGCCACCTGGACCTCTATGTGGAGGACATTCGGGCCGAGCATGAGCGGGTCATGGGGCTCGGAGCGGAGCTGCTGGAGGCGGCCGAGGACCTCGACGCCGCCACCGGGTTCCAGGTGTACGCCGACCCGGCCGGGCATCCGTTCTGCCTCTGCTGGGGCTGGTCGATCTGGCGGGCCCAGCTGGACGGCTGATCGCGCAGGTGTCGATTCTGGCCCGCGCCGATCGTCATCACTGTGTCAGATCATCATCCCGACGAAAGGACGTGGTGGCCATGCGGTGCACCCTGCTGCTCTACTACCCGGAGCCCGCCCCCGGAGAGCTCACTGAGGAACAGCTCGCCGAAGGGATGAGGGCGTTCGGCGCCTACGCGACGTCGCTCGAAGAGGCCGGCGTGCTGCGCGGTCTGGAGGTCCTGCATGACACCCACGCGACGACGTCGGTCTCCGGCTCACCAGGAGACCTCCGTATCCAGGAAGGCCCCTTCGCCGATGGCGAGGAGCGCCTGGGCGGCATCGTCACCGTGGAGGTGGCGGATCTCGACGAGGCCGTCGCCTGGGCGGGCCGGGCGCCGGCCGTCGAATGGGGGCGTATCGAGATCCGGCCGGTGGCCACCCGTTTCGTCGACAGCCAGTGGCTGGGCGACGCACCGGGAGGATGACAGGCCCCAAGGACGAGTCCGTGCAGAAGAGCGAGCCTCCGGCGGAGGACGGCGCCACCCACGACCCAGTCCCGGGGTCCGCCCGCGAGGCGGTGGAGCGCCTCGCCGGCGAGTCCCGGGGACGGCTGCTCGCCCTGCTGGCGGCCGCAGTGCGGGACCTCGCCCTGGCGGAGGACGGCCTGGCCGACGCCTTCGAGCGGGCGCTGCGCACATGGCCGGAGACCGGCGTGCCGCAGCGCCCGGAGGCCTGGCTGATGACGGTCGCCAGGAACCGGATTCGGGACCACCTGGGCTCTGCGGCGGCCAGGAGCTCAGTGCCGATGGATGCCAAGGTGGCCGATGTCCAGTCCGAGGACAGCACGGCGCGGCTGGACGCGGTCGACGTCGAGAGGATCCCGGACAAGCGTCTGGAGCTGCTCTTCGCCTGCGCCCACCCGGCGATCGCAGAGACCATGCGCACTCCTCTGATGCTGCAGGTCGTCTTCGGCTGCGACGCCGCAGAGGTCGCACGGCTCTACGGCGTCCCGACGGCGACGATGGCGCAGCGGTTGGTACGCACCAAGCGGCGCATCCGCGACGCCGGCATCCCCTTCCATATCCCCACCCGTGAGGACATGCTGGCCCGGCTGGCTGCCGTCCTGGAGGCCATCTACGGGGCGTATGCGAGTGACTGGCTCGACCAGCGCGACGCCGTCCGGGAGTCGCTGGCCGACGAGGCGCGGTGGCTGGCGGTGCTGGTCGCCGAGCTGCTGGGAGACGAGCCCGAGGCGTGGGGGCTGGCCGCGCTGCTCACCTTCGCCCAGTCGCGCGCTCCGGCCCGTGCCTCAGATCCGTGGCCGCCCATCCAGGAGCAGGACACCGCCCTCTGGGACCCTCGGCTGATCCGGCAGGCCGAGGCGTTCCTGCACCGGGCGCACCGGCTCGGCGCGCCGCTGGGCCGCTTCCAGCTGGAGGCGGCCATCCAGTCGGTCCATGGCGATCGGAAGCGCACCGGGAGGCTGGACAGGGCCCGCCTCCTGCAGCTCTATGACGGGCTGATCGCTGTGGCCCCCACACATGGGGCGGTCGCCGCTCGCGCCGCTGTGCTGGCCGCAGAAAAGTGAGGCGCAGGACTCGGCGGGCGGCGGTGCCGCCCGCCGTTGTATCGTCGAGAGGCCCGGCGTCGTCATCCTGCCGAGGCGTCCCGAGGATCAGCGGAGGTGGACCGTGAGCGCACATGTCGGCGTCGTCGTGACCGATCAGTACCTGCCGGGGGTGCAGGACCCGGACACCGAGGTGCTGCTGCCCGCGCTGCGCGCCGCCGGGCTGCGGGCCACCCCCGTGGTCTGGCACGCCCACACCCCGGGTGAGGGCGACTACGACCTCCTGGTGCTGCGCAGTCCCTGGGACTACCCCTGGAGGGAGGATGAGATCCGCGCCTGGCTGCATGAGACGCATCGGCATGTGCCGATGCTGAACACCCCGGCCCTGGTGGACTGGAATCTGGACAAGGTCTACCTGCGGGACCTCGAGTCCCACGGGGTGGCCACGGTGCCCACCCGGTGGGCGGACACTGCTGAGCAGCTGAACGCAGCCCTGGCCGCCCACGACGACGACTGGATCGTGCTGAAGCCCACGGTCTCCGCCGGCGCCCTGCACACCGGGCTGCTGCAGGCCTCCAGCGACGACGCCCGGCGCCTGGGCGAGCAGATCCTGGCGGCAGGACGCACCGTGATGATCCAGCCGGAGGTGCCGGAACTCTCCGCGGGCGCGGAGAAGGCGCTGTACTTCATCGACGGCCAGCACACCCACACCATCAGCAAAGGCGCGATCCTGGCCCGCGGCGGGGGACTGGCCGGCGGCGAGTATTCCGAAGACCCGCAGCCGGTGGAGGCCACTGCCGCCGAGGCGTCCTTCGCCCACCAGGTCATGGCCGCCATCGACGCCGCCTCCCCGGCGGAGTCCCCGCTCTATGCCCGAGTCGACCTGGTCACCAGCGCCCAGCACGG
This sequence comes from Nesterenkonia aethiopica, assembly GCF_039534665.1. Lineage (NCBI taxonomy): Bacteria > Bacillati > Actinomycetota > Actinomycetes > Micrococcales > Micrococcaceae > Nesterenkonia > Nesterenkonia aethiopica. Next base: position 185,325 of record NZ_BAAAVT010000003.1, read on the forward strand.
CATCGTGCTGCTGGAGGCAGAACTGTTCGAGCCGGTGCTGAACCTGCACAAGGTGCCGGAGGCGGCGACGGCGCTCGCCGCGGCGATCTCGCGGCGGATGGCGCGCGTCTCTGACGGCGCCTCCTCCCTGCCGCGCCGATGAGCCCGCCGCTGAGTGGCGGCGCGCGGCGGCGTGAGGTTCGTCACACGTCCGACGGCGGCGTCGTGAAGATCCGGTAGCCCCGCTGCGGGTCGTAGCCGTGGACCTCTCGGGTGCTGAGCACCGCCATGAACTCCAGGACGTCGCTGGTGATGACCTGCCCGGGGACCAGCACCGGGAACCCTGGCGGGTAGGGGGTGACGAACCCGGCGGAGACCGGGCGCTCGCCGGCGGCGACCCGGGCTCGCAGCTCCTCGGGGAACACGTGCTCGGTGTTCCGGCGCTGCTGGCCGGCGAAGAACGCGGTGCGCATGTCGCCGTCGGGTAGCGCCGCATCGGTGGCGCAGCCGGGGGAGAAGGCGCTGAAGTCCGGCAGCGGGGGCAGCGGCTCATCCTGGGCCGCACGGTCGTCGGGATGCCGCCGGGACAGGGCGGCGTCGAAGCGTTCGGCCAGCTTCACCAGCACCTCGATCAGGTAGGCGATGGCGCTGCGGGAGGTGCCGATGTTGGTCATGAACAGCACCGTGTTCCCGCTGGTCTTGTTGACCTGGATGCCGTACCGGTCCATCAGGTGCTCGTGTTTGAACGTGTCCCCGTCGACGCCGGTGCGGCTGATCTCGATGGTGATGCGGCTGGGGTCGACGACGAACTCATCATGGGCCCAGGCCTCCCACAGGGGCGCCAGCCCGTGGCGCAGCGGCATGGGCCTGCCGACTCCTCGGAGCTCGGCCGGGATGAGGTCGTTGGCGGTGAGCACACGGAATGTGCGGCGCAGCAGCGGGTGGCGGGCGATCGTCTGGGCCAGGCTGGAGGCCAGGTCCAGCTGCCGCTGCACCAGGGCGTAGCCTTCCAGCTCCACCTGACGGCGCCCGATGTCCAGGGAGGAGAGGATCTGATAGTTCGGCGAGGTGGAGGTGTGCGTCATGTACGCCTCGTGGAAGGACTCTTCCGCCTCCCGCTCCCAGTCCTGGTCGTGGACGTGGATCATGGATCCCTGCCGCAGCGCGGTCAGCGTCTTGTGGGTGGACTGGGTGGCGTAGACCCGGATGCGGGCCTCCGGGCTGGGGATGAGCTGCTGGGCCAGCCACACTTCGTCCGGGGCGGGCGCGCCGTCGGCGTCGTGCAGGCGTTCCTGCTGGGCCCGGTGGGCGGCAGCGTGGGCCGGGGACTTCAGCCGCTCCTCCAGATTCTTCGCCGCGTTCATGGCGGTGCGACGCCGGGTGACCGGGTGGAACGCGGCGAAGGCGAACCACGCTTCGTCCCACAGGAACACCAGGTCAGGCTTGATGGCCAGGCATTCGGCCATAACCCGCTCGGGGTCGTAGACGATGCCGTCGAAGGTGCAGTTGGTCAGGGTCACCATGCGCACCTCGTCGAGCCGGCCGGCGGCCCGGTAGTCGAGCAGCAGCTGCTTGATGCGGTCCAGCGGCACGGCCCCGTAGAAGGCGAAGTCGTTGAGCGGGTACGCCTCCAGGTAGGCCGGCTTCGCTCCGGTGAGGACCACCGCATGGTGGTGGGACTTGTGGCAGTTGCGGTCCACCAGCACGACGTCGGCCGGTGCCGTCAGCGCCTGGTGGACGATCTTGTTCGCGGTGGAGGTGCCGTTGGTGACGAAGAACGTCTGCCGGGCACCGAAGGCCCGGGCCGCCAGGTCCTGGGCCTTCTTGATCGTGCCGGTGGGCGCCAGCAGGGAGTCCAGCCCGCCGGAGGTGGCGCTGGTCTCGGCCAGCAGCAGGTTCAGCCCGTAGAACTCCGCGAGATCCTTGATCCATTGGGAGGACACCACGGAGCCGCCGCGGGCGACCGGCAGCGCGTGGAATACTCCCACCGGACGGCGTGCGTGGTCCTGCAGGGCGGTGAAGAACGGCGTGTCATACAGGTGGGAGGCCCGGCGCAGCAGGGACAGGTGCAGCTCCAGCTGGTCCTCGCGCCAGAAGACCCGCCGGAAGCGGTGGGTCAGCGCCCCGGCCAGGTCCTCCAGATGGGCGCCGGCCATCAGGTACAGGTCCAGTTCCGGGCGCAGCGCGGCCAGCGTGTCCGCCAGGCGCAGCACCCGCTGCACCGAGGCGAGCTGGCTGTGCGACGACGCCGGCCCCTCCGAGACCTGGGACCGGGCCAGGGCGATGGTCTCCCGCAGGTCGCGGCTGAGCGGCTGGTGGGTGTGTTCGCTGAACCCCGGACGCACCACGCAGGCCAGGATGTGCGGATTCGTCAGCACGGCGGCGACGGCGTCGTCCGCGGAGGGCACGACGACGAACTCATAGGTGAACGCGTCGGCGGGCGAGCGCAGCCGCAGCCCTTCGGAGCGGATGGTGTCCCGGTCGGCGGCGGTGGTCTCGTCGATGATCAGCACCTCGAACCGCGGGCGCGGATCCGGGTCCGAAGTGGTCTCGGGCCGCTCAGGCTCCTCCAGGTGCTCGTCCCGGGGCTCGTCTGGCACGGTGTCGCCGCGCAGCCGGTGCACCACACGGCCGATCAGGTCGAAGGCGGTGCGGTAGTCGCCGTCCTCCAAGAGCTCGCCGATGGTGCGCACGTAACGCTGACCGAAGCCCGCCCAGTACATCTCGATGGTCTCCAGGGCGCGCAGGGAGCGGTGGATCTCGCTGTCGGAGGCGAGGGCGTCGACGTCGTCGCTGCCCAGCGCCAGGCGCTTTACGGCGAACCGCAGATACTCCCAGGCGTCGCTGCGCAGTCGCCAGGTGCTCGCCGGCATCCCCGGGTCGCGCTCGAGGGCCCGCGTCCAGGACGGAGTGCGGCGCGGGGGTGTGCGGCGCGGGGGCGCGCCGTCAGCGGAGTGGGCCCCGGAGGCAGGGGCCTCCGGGAGTGCGGGGTGGTCAGCGCCATTGCTGATCATGATCGGGTGGTGTCCTTCCGGGCGTCGGCAGGCCGTGTGTTCCGATGATAGAGGGCATCAGATCAACGGCATGTTGCCGGACGTCATCCGCGGACTCCGGTGGGGGCGGGTTCGCGCGGCGCCCCTGGCCGCCGTCTGACCTCAGCTGGACTTCTCGGCCCTGGCCGCGGCTTTGGCGGCACGTTTGGTCTCGCGGACTTCGAGCAGTGATTCTCGGTCATAGATGTCGGCCACTGACCGTTTGGCATCTGCCTCGCCGTAGGGCGCGCTGGCCTCCCGCCAGCCCTCGCCGTCGAAGGAGAGCTGCTTGCCCAGCAGTGCGAGGAAGATCTTCGCCTTCTGCTCCCCGAAGCCGGGCAGCTTCTTGAGGCGTTTGAGCACCTCGGGGCCGGACGGGGCGTCGTGGGTCCAGATCGCTGCGGCGTCGCCGTCCCAGTCGTCCACGACAGCCTCGGCCAGCTTCTGCACGCGAGCCGCCATGGAGCCGGGGAAGCGGTGCACCGCGGGCTTCTCCCGGAAGGCCGCGGTGAACTCCTCGGCGTCGTAGCCGGCGATGGTCGCCGGGTCCAAGGTCCCGAGGCGCTCGTGCAGCTTCTGGGGTCCTGCGAACGCGACCTCCATGGCGACCTGCTGGTCCAGGAGCATGCCGGTCAGCAGGGCGAAGGGGTCCTTCGAGAGGAGGTCGTCGGCCGCAGGGTCTCCGGTGAGGTGCAGGTGAGCCATGAGTTCATGATGCCAGGTGGGAGGGGGTGCTGGGCAGTCCGCCGGCGGGATCCGAGTATCGCTGAGGTCCGACCAGTAGGTCCCGCAGGATCAGCAGGGTCCACCGGTGCCCGACCATCTCTGCGGCACGCGCCAGTCCGCATCACTGTCCGTATTCCCGGCTCGGCATGATGACAGGACGGTCCTTGACTCCAGATCCTCACGCAGGCTTCACTCAATGAAGTGGGCGTGATCTGTCTGCGACGCGAGCCCATCGGGCAGTGCACCTTCGACGGCGACGCCCAGGAGCCCATCCATCACTCCACACCGCGCGACTGAGGACGGAGCACACGATGGCCACGACCTATCTGCACAATGTCGTCACACTGGACGGGTTCATCGCGAAGGAGGATGACGACGTCGGCGCGATGCACGACTGGTACTTCTCCGGTGACCATTCGTTGCAGGATGACGAGTCCCATGCTGATGCGCATGGCGGCGTCCCCTTCCGCGTCTTCGCAGCCTCGGCCGAGTACGTGCGCGGCATGTGGGACCGGCAGGCGGTGGGGGTCATCGGACGGCATCTGTTCGACATCACGAATGGCTGGGAGGGGCACGCTCCCGCCAGCGACCATGTCGTGGTCGTCTCGCATCGCCCCAAGCCCGACGGTTGGCATTCCGAGGCGCCGTTCCATTTCGTGGGATCCGTCCAGGACGGCGTTGCGCTGGCCCAGGAGCTCGCCGGCGAGGGCGAGATCGGGATCGCCTCCGGCAACATGGGTGGGCAAGCTCTGGAGCTGGGGCTGGTGGACTACGTGGCGATGGACCTGGTGCCCGTCATCTTCGGCCGAGGCAAGCCCTTCTTCGGGTCTTTCAGCGACGGTCCGCTGCTGCTCGAGGATCCTGACGTCGTCATCGCAGGCGAAGGCGTGCTGCATCTGCGCTATCCCGTGCGGGGCAGGGCCCAGGCCGCACGGGGATGAGACCCGGGCGACGGCGGCAGCCGATCGAGGTCAGAGGGGGAGCCGGCTGTGTCGGCGCTCTGACCAGGGGTTTCAATGGTGGGCCCTGCGGGGCTCGAACCCGCGACCAGCGGATTAAAAGTCCGATGCTCTACCAACTGAGCTAAAGGCCCGCGATGCGGTCCTCGGAGCACCGCGGGGCGCACCTCGTGGCGGCTCGAGGACGACTTCCATCGTAGCCCATCACTCCGGGCGGTCGGAGGCGGGTGCCGGCGTCGTCGCCGTCCCGAGGAGCTCAGGCGACGAGCCGCCTGCCTCGCTCCGAGGCCCTGTGGGACTTCTCTCGCCCAGGAATCGCGCTCCTGCCGGACATGTTGCTGACACCCTGGTGACCAGCGACGATTCACGGCATAATTGCCCCCACCGGAAGGAGACGTGATGAGCAGCACAGCCCGCCATCGCCGACCGAAGATGACCGAGCCCGCGGTGTTCGACGAGCAGGAGGGCGGCGCCGACCCGGCGACGATCTCGCAGGCCGCCCACGACACCGCCCACGCCTTGGTGTACCACGGCCGGGACTCGGACGATCCGGAGATCACCGAACGCTTCATCAGGCTCGCCGAGACGGAGGGCATCGAGGCCATCGCGGAGCTGTGGGCTGATTCCCCGGCCCATTCGTTGGCAGGCAGCCTGTGGCGGATCTACGCTATCCGCGCCGCCGTCCAGGAGAACCCCCGCCGATTGGCCGAGTACTACCGCACCGGCCGTGGGGACGGCACCACCACCGCTGCGATCGCGGGCGTGCCCGAGCCGCCCACCTCCGATGAGATGACCAAGCTGGCGGACATGGTCCTGGCGGGCATGTATACCGGGGACATCGACGTCGCCTTCGACCGGGCCGCCGCCTTCTGCCGGGTCATCGCCCGCGGGGAGGCCCTCTGGGCGGACAACCATGAGGGCACCTCCCAGGACGTCGCCCGTCGCATGACCGCCCGGGCGGACCAGCTGATCCGCACCGCCGAGGAGCTGGAGGTCTCCGCCCGCGCCTTCCGTGCGGGCACCCTGGACTGACCGCAGCGCAGCAGAGCGTCCCTCGGCGTCGGCACAGGACCAGAACGACGCCGACAGGGCGGCTATGCGTGCCGCCCTGACACGTACGTCACGACTTCACAACATTCCGTCTGCATGACTGTCACCATGCGGAACCCGCTACATGATGAAGGTAGGGTTGCGCCCGAGGGAGAGTGCGGGACCAGTGTGTTCCGCGATGGTTCGCGCCTGCATCGAGGTCAGCCCTTCGGGTCTGGACTCCGGCACGTGGACCCATCCACCGCACTGTGATCAGGACCGGAGTCAGCATCGACTGACTGACAGAGGGGCGACTCATGTCGGAGAACAACCCATACGGACAGCAAGGCGGCTGGCAGCCGGGGCAGGACCCCCAGCAGGGCCAGCCCGACCCTCGGCAGCCGGGCGCAACCAGCCCGCAGGCAGCGGGAGGCTATGGCGCCCAGCCCGGCTACGGCCAGCAGGGGCAGCCCGGATATGGCCAGCAGGGCCAACCCGGGTACGGCCAGCAGGGCCAGCCAGGCTACGGGCAGCAGGGCTACGGCGGCCAGCAGTATGGTGACCAGTACGGGCAGGCCGGCTATGGCGCCGGCGGAGCAGCAGGTCCCGGTGGTCCCGGCGGCCCTGGTGGACCTGGCCAGCCCGGAGGCCCGGGCGGCTCCGACGGCTCCGGCAAGGGGCCGGGCAAGGGCCTGATCTTCGGGTTGATCGGCGGGGCGGCGCTGCTGATCATCGTCATCGCCGTGGTGCTGTTCCTCGTGCTCGGCCGCGGCGGAGGAGATGCCGAGGCGGAGAACGGTGGCGAGAACGGTGGCGAGGGCGAGGGTGAGTCGAGCGTCGAGCCGGGCGCAGACTCCACACCGCACGGAGCAGTCGAGGCGTATCTGACTGCGCTCGCGGAGGGAGACGCCGAGGGCGCGCTCTCGCTCATCGACGCGCCCTCCGACACCACGCATATGACCCAGGAGGTCCTGGACGTCTCGGTGGAGCTCGCGCCGATCTCCGAGATCTCGGTCAACGAGGTGGAGGTGGGCGACTACGCGTTCAGCGAGGAGGTCACCGCCTCCTTCACCCTGGGTGAGGAGTCCGTGACCCACCGCTTCTGGACCTCCACCGATGACGAGGGCGACTCCTGGTTCCTCGACGGTGCGATCAGCATCAGCGAACCCTCGGCGGGCTCCCTGGACGTCACGCTCAATGGCGTCGAGTTCACCACCTCCGACACCTACGTGTTCTTCGGTGCGGCCTATGAGCTGGACATCGCCCACGAGAACTTCATGTTCGACGGCGACAGCGTCGTCCACGCCACCGACACCTACGTCTCCACGGCGGACCTGACTCCGGCGCTGACCGAAGAGGCTGAGGACACCTGGCGGGACCTGATCATCACCGAGGTGGAGGACTGCGTGGCCTCCAATGAGAAGGAGGCCGGCTGCGGGCTGGACATGCCCGACGAGGTCTCCGGCGCCGAAGTCATCGAAGGCTCCATCGAGCGCTCGATGTCGACCTCCGACCAGCAGGCCCTGCAGAACATCGAGCCGCGGCTCGACTGGAGCAACCCGAACCTGGTGGGATCCGACTATGTGAGCATCACCGTCGACGTGGAGTACGAGGGACGCTCAGGCGGCAGCACCGACCTCTACGAGCTGTGGACCGGCGACCCGCGCTGGCTGGGCGACCCGGTGGTCGACATGACCGCCGAGGAGCTCGAGATCACCTGGGAGTGATCGCCACGGACTGACGCCCCTTCTGCGGAGCTCGTCGGTCCCGCGTCCCAGAAGCAGCACGACGACGGCGGCCCCGAGAGTCCACGCCGAGATGACGTCCGATGAGGGCGGCTCGGCCATGGACTCCGGGGCCGCCGTCGTCTGCTCTACACTCAGTGCTCGTGCCTCAGAACACCACCACCGCACCCCGTGACGCCCGCCCCACCGGGGAGATGATCGTCCAGTCCCTGCCGTGGCGCTGGAGCACTCAGGGCCGGATCTTCCTCATCGGCGGCCTCGGCTTCATGTTCGACGCCTGGGACGTCTCCCTCAACGGCATCCTCATCCCGCTGCTCAGCGAGGAATGGGGACTCACGCCCTCCCAGGCCGCGTGGATCGGGACCGCCAACCTCATCGGCATGGCGGTCGGCGCAGTCATGTGGGGCACCATCGCGGACCGCATCGGCCGCAAGCAGGCCTTCGCCTGGACGCTGCTGATCTTCTCGATCTTCACCATCGCCGGGGCCATGACCAACGACCTCAGCTGGTTCGTGCTCTTCCGCTTCCTGGCCGGCATCGGCCTGGGCGGATGCGTGCCGGTGGACTACGCCCTGGTCGGCGAGTTCACCCCTGCCAAGCATCGGGGCCGGGTGCTGACCGCCATGGACGGCTGGTGGCCCATCGGGGCGGCGCTGGCCGGGTTCGTCTCCGCTCTGCTGGTCGGCGTCTGGGGCGACTGGCGGCTGCCGCTTCTGGCCATGATCCTCCCCGCCCTGCTGGTCTTCGCCGTACGGCTCTTCGTCCCCGAATCCCCCATGTATCTGATCCGACAAGGCCGGACCGAGGAAGCCCGGCGGATCATCGACGGCATGGTGGCCCGCACCGGGGCGGCCCCGCGGGAGTACGTGCTGATCCCGGGCACGGAGTCCTCCAGCCTGACCCTCGGCTCCCTGGTGGCGCAGCTGCGTCGAGTGTGGGCGCACAGCTGGCGGATCACCACGGTCGCGTGGGTGATGTTCCTGGCGGTGATGACCGTCTACTACATCGCCCTGCAGTGGATGCCGCACTTCCTCATCGAGGCCGGCTACGAGCAGTCCCGTGCGTTCATCACCTCGGCCGGCATGGCCGGCGTCGGGCTCGTGGGGGTGCTGATCTCCACCGTGCTGGTGGAGGCCACGGGCCGCAAGGCGCTGCTGGCGGTCAGCGCCCCGGTCGCCACCGCCCTGCTGGTGGGGCTCGCGCTGGTCATGGACGTCCCGTCCCTGGTGCTGGTCATGGTGCTCGGCTTCGGGCTGATCATCCAGATCGCCATCCCGGTGCTCTACACCTACGTCTCCGAGCTGTACCCCACGGAGATGCGCGGCTCGGGCTTTGGCTGGGCCTCCACGGTCTCCCGCATCGGCGCGGGCGTGGGGCCCCTGCTCTTCGTGGGCTGGCTGCAGCCCTGGCTGGGGCTTGCGGGGGCCTTCACCGTCTGCCTGGTGGGCGTGGCGGCCGCCGTCGTCGTGATGCTGCGCCTGGCCCCGGACACCACCGCCAAGCACCTGGACTGAGGGCGTCCCCCGGGCTCGGATTGTCCGTTGGGGCCGAGTTGGTCCGGAGTTTTGGGTACTCGGCTCGATCGAGTCGAGTTTCGCATACTTCAGACCACGTCGCCGGCGGGGTGTGCGGCACACTGGAGCCATGTGTGACGATGTCCAGCCCACCGCCGCAGAGTTCGTGACCGTCCAGACCACCGTGGAGGATGAGCCGCAGGCCGAACGCCTGGCCGCCGCGCTTCTCGACGCCGGCCTCGGCGCCTGCGTGCAGGTCAGCGCCGTCCGCAGCTTCTATCGCTGGAAGGGCGAGGTGCATGATGACCCCGAGCAGCTGCTCACGGTGAAGACCACCGCCGCGGCCGTCCCAGGGATCAAGGAGCTGCTGACCAGGGACCACCCGTACGAGGAGCCCGAGCTGATCGTCCAGCCGATCCTCGACGGCTCCCCGGGCTACCTGGGCTGGGTGCGGGAGAACACCATCGCCCCGACGTGAGGTGGTCTGGAGTTGTGGGTACTCGGCTCGATCGAGTCGAGTACCCACAACTCCAGACCAACTCGGCGGGGTGGGTTGGTGTGAGGCGGGGTGGGGTGGTGTGAGGTGGGCCGGCCCCACAACCCACGACGACGGCCCCGCCCGGAGGTCCCGAAGGAACCTCGCGAACGGGGCCGCCACCGTCCGGATGTGCGGCTCAGGCAAGGGGATGGCTGAGCCCGATACCCGGAGCGTCAGACGTCTGCGCCCACCTTCCGCTGCTGCGGGTAGCGGATGGACTCGACCATCTCCTGCACCTCGTGCGACGGCGGGGCGGTCAGCTTCGACACCACGATGGTGACGATGAAGTTGACCAGGGCGCCGACGGCACCGATGCCCTCGGGGCTGATGCCCAGGATGTGGTCGTTGGATCCGGTGCCGAACACCTCCAGCGTGTAGATCATGTACGTAGCGGTGAAGACCAGACCGGTCAGCATGCCGGCGGTGGCGCCGACTCCGTTGGCGCGCTTCCAGAAGATCCCGAGGATCAGGATCGGGAAGAACGTGGAGGCCGCCAGTCCGAAGGCGAACGCCACCACCTGGGCCACGAACGCTGGCGGGTTGATGCCGGCGAAGATCGCGATGACGATCGCCGCGGCCATCGCCACACGTCCCACCAGCATCTGCTGGCTCTCGGAGGCGCCCTCCTTCTTGAAGACCCGGAAGTACAGGTCGTGAGAGGCGGCCGAGGAGATGACCAGCAGCAGCCCGGCCGCGGTGGACATGGCCGCCGCCATGCCACCCGCCGCCATCAGGCCGATGATCGGGGCGGGCAGGCCGCCGATCTCCGGAGAGGCGAGCACCAGGATGTCGTTGTTGACGATCAGATCCGCACCGGAGGCGGCGTTGTTGGACACCGTCTCGATGGTGTCGACGCCGTCGGCGACGGTCACCAGGCCGGTGGCGCCCCAGGTCTCGATCCAGGCCGGCAGCTGGTCCACCGTGGCGCCCTGCACGCCCTGCAGCAGGTTCAGCTTGGTGAACGCGCCCACCGCGGGGGCGGTGAGGTACAGCAGGGAGATGAAGAACAGGGCCCAGAAGGCCGAGTACCGGGCGCCGCGGACGGTCTTGGTGGTGTAGAACCGGATGATCACGTGCGGCAGGCCGGCGGTGCCGAGCATCAGCGAGGCCGTCACCAGGAACACGTCGATCTGGCCGCCGTCGCGCCCGGCGAACGCCTGGGTGAACTCATGCAGCCCGAACTCCGTGCTCAGGGAGTCCAACTCGGCGAGGATCTTCCCGTAGGAGATCTGCGGCACCGGGATGCCGGTGGTCTGCTGGGCCACCGCGACGGCGGGGATCAGGTAGGCGATGATCAGCACGGTGTACTGCGCCACCTGGGTGTAGGTGATGCCCTTCATGCCTCCGAGCACCGCGTAGAAGAAGATGATCGCGGCGGCGACGATGACGCCCCAGGTGAGGTTGAGTCCCAGGAAGCGGCTGAAGACGATGCCGCCGCCGTTCATCTGGCCGACCACGTAGGTGAAGGACACCACGATGGCGGCGACGGCGGCGACGATGCGCACCGACTCGGAGTAGCGGTCGCCCACGAACTCCGGGACGGTGAACTTGCCCCATTTGCGCAGGTAGGGGGCCAGCAGGAGGGCCAGCAGCACGTAGCCGCCGGTCCAGCCCATCAGGTAGACCGAGCCGTCCGAGCCCAGGAAGGCGATCAGGCCGGCCATGCCGATGAAGGAGGCGGCTGACATCCAGTCGGCCGCGACCGCCGCACCGTTGGCGATGGTCGGCACGCCCTGGGAGGCGACGTAGAACTCCTTGGTCTCCTTCACCCGCGAGCGCCAGGCGATGAAGATGTAGAGCCCGAAGGTCAGGATGATGAAGAAGAAGGTCCAGAACTGGATGTCGCTCATGCTCTCTCACCGTCCCCGTTGCGCTCCGAGACGCCGAACTCGTCGTCGATCCGGTCCATCCACAGGGCGTAGACCAGGATGAGGATCACGAACGTGTAGATGGATCCCTGCTGGGCGAACCAGAGCCCGAGCGGGAAGCCCAGGATCTCGATGGCGTTCAGCGGCTCGATCAGCAGCACGCCGAAGCCGAAGGAGACGGTGAACCAGATCGCCAGCAGGACGATCATCAGGCGCAGATTCTTCTTCCAGTAGCGCTCACGCCAGGAGTTGTCCTGTTCTGGCGGGGCGCCGCCGGAGGTGCTCTCATATGCCGTGTCGGCCATGGAGGCTCCCTTCCCTTCCAATGCGGAGTGATCCTGTGCGGTGCTGCCCAGGACGGCTGCGCGCCACACTCGGGCGGCGCAGGTCATGAGACCAAGAAACCCCACTGTGAGCCAGCTCACAAGCGATGCTCCGCAGACGGCGCCCCTGTGTTCGCCAGCGGCGGGTATGGGTCTGCGAGCGGTCGGTGCGGGGTGTCGGTGACCGCTCGCGGGGTGGAACCTGCCGTTCGTGGACTGCTGACTGCCGTCCGGCGGTCATTCGCCGGACGGGGTGGCCCCTGTGACCCTGGTCACTCGTAGAATCGGGGCATGACGACGACGGCGAACGGCGCAGCGATGGGCAGCAGCACGACGGGCTCGCCCGCAGGGGCCGGAGGCTCCGGCGGATCAGAGAGAGGCATCTTCGGCGGCATCACCGCCCGAATCAAGGCGGGCCGTGCCACCGGCTGGGGCGTGTTCCACGCCGGCAGCTCCGCCATGATCCTCGGCGGCCTGATGCTCATCATCTCCGCGTTCCTGCCGTGGGTCGTCATCCCGATCGCGGGGGAGAGCTTCGCGCTGCGCGGCACCGACGGGCCGGGTGTGGTCACTCTCGCCGTCGGCTTCCTGGCCTTCGCCGGAGGGTTCGTCCCCAAGCGGGGCCTGGCGGTCGCGCATGCGATCATCCCCGGGGCGCTGGTGGCCCTGATCGTCGGAGCGCAGACGGTCCGGCTGATCCAGCTGTCCGCACAGACCGGTTCCTGGGGCGGACTGCTGCCCGGCATGGGGCTCATCCTCGCCGCCGGCGGCGCGGTCGTCCTGATCCGGGTGGCCGTGCGCCTGTGGAGGGCCCGGCCCGCAGCATGAGCGCTCCGCCGGTCGGCCTCGCCGTCCGCCTGGCCCAGTCCGCGCACCTGCCTAGACTGGCGGCATGAGACGCGATGACCTGGGGCTGCGGGGGTTCGGAGACTCCTGGGGCGAATCCCCGGAGGTCAGGGACACTCCGGCCGAGGTTGACGCGGTCTTCCGCACGTTGCGCCGCATCGCGGCCACCTACTTCGTGGTGTTCCTGCTGCTGGTGGCCGCCTTCCCGGTGCTGACCATGACCCTGGACTGGTGGTCAGAGGCCCAGCTGGTCGGTCACCTCAGCCCGGGCTTCCTCACCGCCGGCGTCGGCCTCTATGTGGTCTTCGCCGTCATCGGCATCGCCGCCGCGACCCTCAGCTCGTCGGTGGAGTCCCGCATGCTGGGCCATGCCGGAGTCGGAGCGGAGCACGTCCTTGATGAGCCCGCGGAGGCCTCCGCAGAGGAGGCCCAGAAGCAGCAGAGCCTTCGGCGCGAGGACGGACGGATCCTGCTCGACGCCGCAGTGCCGCCCGAGTCGCCGTTCCATGATCCCGACGCCGACGCCGACGCCGATCCGCAGGGCGATCCCGACGACGGGGCGGCCGGCCGATGACCGCCGCCTCCATCATCACGCTGACAGCCGTGCTGGTCATCGTCCTCGGGGTCTCCTTCATCACCCGCCCGCGGCATTCCTCCACCGTGGACTTCTACCTGGCCGGGCAGCGGGTCGGCGTCGTCACCAACTCCTGGGCCATCTGTGGGGACTATCTCTCCGCGGCCTCCTTCCTCGGGGTCGCCGCCGCCGTCTATGTCTCCGGGCTCGACGGCGCCTGGTACGCCGTCGGCTTCGCCGCTGGGTTCGTGCCGGTGCTGCTGCTGGTGGCCGCCCCGCTGCGCCGCTTCGGCGAATTCTCCCTGGCCGACTTCCTGGGCCGGCGGCTCGGGTCCGACGCGGTCCGGCTCTCCGCCGTGGGGATCGTGCAGCTGGTCATCCTCTTCTACCTGATCCCGCAGTCCGTGGGCGGCGGCATCACCTGGGAGCTGCTGGTCGGCCACGGCGTGATGGGACTGAGCCCCTACGCCACCGGGGTGCTGCTCTCCACCGCCGTGATCGCCGTCGTCGTGGCCTTCGGGGGGATGCGCGGCACCACCTGGAACCAGGCCGTCCAGTTCCTGCTGCTGCTCACCGCGCTCATCTGGCTGGCGCTGGTGGTCACCGGGGACGGCTTCCGCTACGGGCAGGCAGTGGAGCAGCTCAGCCAGGAGCCGCTGAGCAACCCCGCCGAAGGCGCCCAGGGCTGGGAGCTGCAGCCCGAGACCAACCACATCGACGACGGCGAGGCCGCCGTGTTCGGCGAGCCCGGCGCCCGCTACGGGCAGCTGGGCCAGGTGGCGCTGGTGGTCACCCTGGGGCTCGGCACCGCCGGGCTGCCCCATGTGATGAACCGCTACTTCACCGCCCCCACCGGGCGGGCCGCCCGCACCACCACGGTCTGGGTGCTGATGCTCATCGGCGCCTTCTACGCGCTGGCGGTCATGCTGGGCACCGCCGCGCGGGACATCATCCCCGCCGCCCTGGCCGACCACCCCTGGCTGGAGCGGCTCACCATCGACGGGGTACTGCGCATCCCCGAGCACGCCCTGCCGGTGCTGGGGCGCATCTACGGCGGGGAATCCGGGCTCGGGCTGGTGGCCGCCGCCGCACTGATCGCCGCGATGTCCACCGTGGCCGGGCTGCTGCTGGCCTCCGCCGCCACCTGGGGCCATGACGTCTACGAACGCCACATCAACCCGCATGCCACCCAGCGTCAGGCGGTGTGGGCGGGCCGGCTCACCACCCTGGTGGCCGCCGCCACCGCCGCCGCCCTGGCCATCGCCCTGCGGCCCGACGCGTTCACCCCCGCCATGCCGTCCCTGGTGGCCACCATGGTCACCTGGGCGTTCGCCGTCGCCGGCTCCGCGCTGACCCCGGTGATCGTGCTGGCCATCTGGTGGCGCCGCCTGAGCGCCCGGGGTGCGGTGGCCGGGATGCTCACCGGCGGGGCGCTCGCGGTGGTCATGTTCACCGCCGGAAGCCTGCTGGAGCCGGCCTGGTGGCGGGAGCTGCTGGTGGCCCCCACTCTGGTGGCCGCCCCGGTGGCCGGCGTCGTCGCCGTCGTGGTCTCCCTGCGCACCACACCGCCCGACGACGTCGAACAGGCCTGGAGGATCATGCACGGCACTGCGGCGGACCGGCAGGCCGAGCGGCTCGCCCGGCTGACCATCGCCGCCCGGCGGGCGGAGCGGCACGACGCCGCCGGCCGCCGTCGAACCCGCCTGCCGCGGCCGGGCAGAAGGAGGAACGATGCGCGGTAGCCTCATCCTGGCCGGGGCAGTGGTGGCCATCTGGACCCTGGTGTACCTGGTGACCCAGGTGCTGGTGCATCCGCCGTTGGCGATCCTGCCGACCATCGGCGCCGGCACGGTGCTCACGCTCGCCGTCGTGCTGGGCTACCCGTCGGCGCTGCGCGGGCCCCGTGGTCGCCGCGGCGGCCGTGTGGGCGGCAGCGTGGGCGGCCGCATCCCGCCCCGGGATGAGCGGGATCGGCTCGAGGCGGCCCGCGGAGTGCGGGACCTGGCGGCTGCAGGACGCTCGGTGCCGCTGCGCTCCGGGCTCACCCCGGACGCGGCCCGCCGCACCGCCGAGCTGCTGCGTCCCATGCTCTCCGGGGACGCCATCGCGATCACGGACCGGGAGGACATCCTCGCCTTCGTGGGGCCGGGGGCGGACCACCACCGGGTGGGCGGGGAGATGCAGACCCGCGCGGCGGTGCGTGCCATCGAGAAGGGCCGCACCGTGGTGGTGCGGGAAGCGGCCGGGCTGGGCTGCAAGGTCCCGGACTGTGCGCTGCGCTCCGCGGTGATCGCACCGCTGGCCATCGGCTCGCGGGTGGTGGGCTCCCTGGGGGTGTTCCAGGCGCGCACCGAGATCCCGCCCAAACAGCTGGTGGAGGACATGGCCACCATGCTGTCCCTGCACCTGGAGCTCGCCGAGCTGGACCGGGAGCGCCGCCTGGCCACCCACGCTCGGCTGGACGCCCTCCGGGCTCAGATCAATCCGCACTTCCTGTTCAACATCCTCAACACCATCGCCTCCAAGGCGCGCACCCGGCCGGAGGAGGCCCGCGAGCTGCTGCTGCGGCTCTCCGAGTTCTTCCGCTACGCGGTCCGCCAGGAGGGGCACTTCGCCGAGTTCGCCCAGGAGTACTACTTCGTGCGCACCTACCTGTCCCTGGAGCAGGCCCGCTTCGGGGACAGGCTGCAGGTCCGCTACGACATCGACCCGCAGGTGCTGACCTCCCGGGTGCCGGTGCTGACCATCCAGCCGCTGGTGGAGAACGCGGTCAAGCACGGCATCGCGGACAAGAAGGAGGGCGGCACGGTGCGGCTGCGGGCCCGGGTGGACCCGCTGACCCGCACCACCCATATCCGGGTCTCCGACGACGGCGTCGGCATGGATGCCGAGGTGCTGGTGAAGCTGCTCAGCGGGGACCAGGATGTGGGCGACCATGAGGACAGCGTGCTCACCGGGGTGGATGCCGTCGGCCATGCGGGAGTGGGGCTGACGAACATCACCGAACGGCTGGAGTCCCTGTTCGGGGACCGCTATGACCTCTCGATCTCCACTCCGCGCGGCGGCGGCACCGTGGTGGACCTCCGCGTGCCGATGACGTGACGGGCGCCTGCGCGGTTCCACCTGTGACGCCCGTCATGGAGCCCTGGATGCCAGCTCTATACTGAACGGATGATGCCCCGCGCGCTGATCGTGGATGACGAGGCCCCCGCCCGCGAGGAGCTGCGCTATCTCCTCGAGGAGGTCGGGCGCGTGCAGGTGGTCGGGGAGGCCACCAACGGGGAAGAGGCGCTGGTGCTGCTGAACTCCCTGGACTACGACCTCGTGTTCCTGGACATCCGGATGCCCGGGCTCTCCGGGCTGGAGATCGCCGAACAGCTCCGGGAGATGCCGCATCGGCCGCAGGTCATCTTCACCACCGCCTACCCGGACCACGCCGTCGAGGCCTTCGATCTCGCCGCCGCCGACTATCTGGTCAAACCCTTCGACGCCGAGCGTCTCCAGCGGGCCGTGGAGCGTGCGCTCTCCTCGGGAGGGGAGCGTGCCGAGCCGGGAGCGCGCCGCGACGACGGCGTGCCTGCCGCGGCCGACGCTGAGCGCCAGGCGGTCCGCCCGCGGGCTGCCGAGCCGGAGCCGCTGGTGAGGATCCCCGTGCAGAAGGACGGTCGGACCATGCTGGTGGACGGGGACTCCATCGTCTATGCCTCCGCGGCCCGGGGGTACTCCTCGCTGAAGCTCGGCGATGAACGGGTGTTGGTCTCGTTCTCGCTGAATGAGCTCGAGCGTCGCCTGCAGGGTCACTTCTTCCGTGTTCACCGCTCGTATCTGGTGAATCTGCGCTATGTGCGCGAGCTCGTCCCGGACTTCCGTGGTGCGCTGGTGCTGGTGATGAACGACCGCCAGCGCAGCCGGGTGGAGGTCTCCCGCCGCCATGCTCGGGAGCTGCGCCGCCGGCTGGGCGTGTGAGGGCCTCAGTCCTCGGGCGAGGGCAGCGGCAGCACGCTGAGATAGACGCGGGCGCGGCGGTCGTCCTCGCCCGGCCCGGAGGTCTTCACCCGCTCGGAGGCGGCGTCGGTGTGGCGTGCGATGACCTCCATCAGCTCGTCGCGCATCGCCCGCATCTCCTCGGTGGACATGGTGGCGGTGTGGGTCGAGTCCACGGAGGCCTCGATCCAGCGCTGCGGCTCCTCGTCGATGTGGGTCATCCAGCGGCGCAGGGTCTGGAGGCGCTCCTGCATCTGGTGCTGGATGACGGTCTGCGCCATCGGTGTCTGACTCGGGTCACCCTGGATGACTTCAGCGCGCAGGCTGAACCCCGAGGGCTTCCACCACCGCTCGCGCCCGGTGCCTTTCTCCGGATCCTCCTCCACGAGGCCGTGCTTCTCCAGCTGACGCAGGTGGTAGCTGGTCTGACCGGTGCTCTCGTCCAGATGTTTGGCCAGCTGGGTGGCGGTGGCCGAGCCCTGGTCGGACAGGTAGGAGTACATCGCCATCCGCAGCGGATGGGCGAAGGCCTTCATGGTCTTCGCGTCCATCCGTAGATCCGCCTCACCGGGCAGCTTCTCCGGGGCCTGGTCGGGCAGCTGGGCAGAACTTTCCGGGCCGGGGGTCTTGCGCGCGCTCATATGCAGAGATACCTTTGCATAGAAGTTGTTGCAGAGAAATCTCTGCAAATCTTTCTCGGCACCAGTCTACGGAGATGGTCACCATGGCGCACACCACCACAGCGGAGCAGACGTCCGACGACGGCGTCAGCCACGGGGCCACCTCCGGAACCGAACCTCTCGGCCGGCGGTTCCAGGCCCATCTGGGCAGCGTGGCGCTGGCGAATCTCGCGGACGGCGTCCTGATGACCGGCATCCCGCTGATCGCCGTCTCGCTGACCCGGTCTCCGCAGGAGATCTCCCTGCTCTCGGCGCTGTTCTGGCTGCCCTGGCTCCTGTTCGGGCTGTTCGCCGGGGTGGTGATCGACCGTTCCGACCGCCGCCGGGTCCGGATCGTGGCCCTGAGCCTGCGGGTCGTCGTCCTGGTGGGTCTGATCGCGGTCGCCCTGGCCGGGGCGCTGCGCATCGAGGTGCTGATCCTCTTCATGGGTCTCTACGGACTCACCCAGGTCTTCGCGGATCTGGCTGGGCGCACCATGGTCCCGCAGGTGGCGCCCCGCTCCCGGTTGGCTGCCGCCAACGGGCGCACCATGGCCGCCGAGCAGGTCTTCAACGACTTCATCGGTCGCCCCGTGGCCGGGCTGCTCGTGGTGCTCGGCGCCGGCTGGCTCCTGGGTTTCTCCGCGGCAGTCTGTGCGGCGGCGGTGCTGCTGATCACCCTCGGGCTGCGCGGCGACTACCGTGCGGGCCGCACCGGTCAGCCGCGAGCCACCGCGGTGACGCGGGCTGCCGAGGAGCCGCGGGCCGCAGAGGAGCTGAAGCAGCCCGCCGAGGGGGAGAGGTCGCCGTCGGATGCCGGTCTGAGCGCGGTCTTCGAGGGGCTGCGCCTGGTGTGGCGTCACCCGGTGCTGCGGCCGTTGGTGATCATGTCCTGCGCCGCCAACCTCGCCTCCACGGCGTTCATGTCCGTGTTCGTCCTCTGGGCGGTGGGGCAGGGGTCGGCGATCGGGCTCACCGAGGCGCAGTACCCGTTCTTCGCCGTGGCCAGTGCGGTGGGTGCTGTCAGTGCCTCCTTCCTGGTGGAGCGGATGACGCGGCGCGCTCCCGAGGTGCCGCTGATGCTCGGCGCCTTCCTGGCGCAGGTGCCGATCATGCTGCTGCCGGTGCTCTTTCCCCGCTTCGACGTCCTGCTGCTCGCCGGTCTCCTGCAGGGCTTCCTCAACATGACCGGCAATGTCATCGCCTTCACGCTGTTCCAGCGCCTGGTCAGCGGTGAGGTGCTGGGCCGGATGACCGGCGCGATCACGACGGTCGGCTTCGGGCTGATGCCGCTGGGTGCGGTGCTGGGCGGGTTCATCGGCGAGCATTTCGGCCTGCCGACGGTGTTCGTCGGGGCCGCCGCGCTGCTGGGGGCGGCCGTTGTCTGGTCCATGACGCAGGTGCGGCAGTCGATGGTGGAGGCCGCCGAGCAGCGGATGCGCCATGCCGAGGACGGCGGAGACGCCGATGGTGACGGCGACACCGGTGCTGACGGCAGCGGGCACGACGGTGGCGATGGCAGGGGCGACGGGCCGGCCGTGAGCCCGAAGGCGGACGCCCAGGCGCCCCAGGATCGGGGCCGCCGGACCTCACGCCGGACCTCACGGCACACGGCAGGGCACACGGCAGGGCGCCGTGACCGGCTCCGTGCGGAGGCCGAGCGCGATGCCCGTCGCCACGATCTCGGCGGCGGCGTCGAGTTCCGCTGGGCCTGACCCTGATCTTCTCCGCCCTGGTCCTGCCGGTCGATGTGGGGGATCTGCGCCCAGCTGGCTGCCCTCCGGCGCCGCTCAGCTGGGCACGGGTCCCCCGGTCGCGGGGAACAGCGGCTGCTCCCCGCGTTCCAGGGCCAGCAGATGCTCCTTCCGGGGAACGCCGCCGCCGTAGCCGGTCATCGAGCCGTCGGCGCCGATCACCCGGTGGCAGGGCACGATGATGGAGATCGGATTGCGGCCGTTGGCCAGCCCCACCGCCCGCGAGGCGCCGGGGCTCCCCAGGTGCGCGGCCAGCTGTCCGTAGCTCCAGGTCTCCCCGTAGGGGATCTCCTGCAGCGCCGCCCACACCCGCTGCTGGAAGGCGGTGCCCTCCGGCGCCAGGGGCAGGTCGAAGATCCGGCGGTCGCCGACGAAGTACTCGCCCAGCTGCTCGGCGGCGCGGCGCACGACGGCGGCGGCGTCACCGAGAGCCACCGCCTCACCCCGACGATCCGTGGCGGCATGACGGTGCTCGGCCATGAAGACGCCGGTCAGCGCCTCGCCGTCGGTCACCAGCGCCAGCGGCCCCACCGGGGAGTCGATCATGCTGTGCGACCGCGCACCCTGTGCTGACTGGGTGTTCTGTGTCGCCTGGGAAGCCTCTGCGTCCTGTGTGGGCGTCCGGCTCATGGGCTGGTCTCCTTCGTGTGGGGTGAGGGCTGCGGCAGGCGGGCGACGGCGTGGTCGCTGCTTGCCCACAGCAGGGCGGTGGCATAGGAGCGCCAGGGCCGCCAGGCCTCGGCGCGTGCGGTCAGCGGGCGCGGGTCACCGGGCAGGCCCAGTCCCTGCGCAGCCAGCCGGGTTCCCAGGTCGGTGGCGGGGAAGGCATCCGGATCCCCCAGCCCGCGCAGTGCGATCATCTCCACGCTCCATGGGCCGATCCCACGCAGGGCGGCCAGTTGGCGGCGGACCTCCCCCCAGGGGGCGCTGACGCCGAGACGCAGCCGCCCGGAGGTCAGAGCATCCGCCAGCCCATGGAGGGTCTCGCGGCGCGACGCCGGCATGCCTGGCCAGGCTGCTCCCCGCGGGGCCGTGCCGTCATCGTCGCCGGAGGAGGCGCTGGCCCCGGCTGAGGCGAGGGCCGCGGCCGTGGGGAACAGATGCGTGGGGCCGTCGGGCAGACGAAGGGCATCGGGCAGCGGGTCGCCGACGGCCCGGGTGAGGCGGGCACCCGTCGTGCCGGCGGCGGTGGTGGAGACCTGCTGGCCCAGCACCACACGGAAGGCCAGCTCTTCGGGGTCGGTGGTGCCGGGCAACCTGCAGCCGGGGGTGCTGGCCACCAGCTCGGCGAGCACCGGGTCGGCGCTCATGGCCTCGTCGATGCCGACCGGATCCGCATCGAGGTCCAGCAGACGGCGGCACCGCTGCACCGCCGAGGTCAGGTCCCGCAGATCGGTGAGCCGCAGCTCGGCGTCGATCCAGCCGCGCTCGCCGTCGTCCGGGGTCAGGGAGGCCACCCCGAGGCCATGCGGCAGGCGCAGTGCCCGATGGAAGGTCCCAGAGGCCGGGGACCAGGTCTCCACTCCGGGGACGGCGGTGGCGATGAGATGCCCGAACAGACTCGGCACGTGCAGCGGCGGCCGGTAGGCCAGACGCAGCCTCAGTCGGTGCGGGGTGCCGCCGTCGTCCTGGGGTGCCCGGTCAGCGGCCTGCCCCGGTCGGGCGGCGGCCACAGAGCGTCCGTTGCGGCGGGCGGCCCGCAGCTGGCTGGGGGAGGCGGCGAACACGGCGCGCACCGTCTCGTTGAAGGACCGCACCGAGGAGAACCCGGCGGCGAAGGCGATCTCGGTGAAGCTCAGCGCGGTGCCTTCGATGAGCGTCCGCGCGGTGGAAGCCCGCTGGGCCCGTGCCAGGGCGATCGGCCCGGCCCCGAGCTCGGCGCGGAGCACCCGTTCCACCTGCCGGGAGCTGTATCCCAGGGACGCGGCGAGTCCTTCCACGCCGGTGCGGTCCACCTCGCCGTCGGCGATCAGCCGCATCGCCCGGGCGGTCGTGTCCTGGCGGATGCTCCACTCCGGCGAGCCGGGAGAGGCCTCCGGGCGGCAGCGGCGGCAGGCCCGGAACCCGGCGCGCTGGGCCGCGGCGGCCGTCGGGTGGAAGGTCAGATGCTCACGCTTCGGCGGCGGAGCCGGGCAGCTGGGTCGGCAGTAGATCCCCGTGCTGGTCACGCCCACGTAGAGCCGCCCGTCGAAGCGGGCGTCACGTGTGCGCACGGCCTTGATGCAGGCCTCGGCGTCGGGGAGCAGTGAGGTGGTCACGGCACCAGCATGCGCCGGTGACGCCGTCGGCGCCAGCAGGAATCCGACATCGTTGTCTCGGCCGGGCTACCTGCCCCTACGCTGAGTTGGTCTGGAGTTGTGGATACTCGACTCGATCGACTCGAGTATCCACAACTCCAGACCAACTCGGCCGGAGGGGAAGGGGCTGCTCAGCGGGAGGAGCGCGGCGGACGGGGGATGCCCCCGGGCCCCTGGGAGTCACTGGGTCCCTGGGAGTCACTGGGTCCCTGGGAGTCGCCGGAGCCGCCGTCGGCCGTGTTCGGGCGGGCGGAGGTCCCGGATCCTGAGGTGCTGCCGGTGGAGGTCGGTCGGTCGCCGCGTCCGCTCGGGTCGGGCATCGGCTTGGTGGCCTCCAGCGTCGCGGGCTCCGTCCCCGAGGACTTCCGTGGGGACTTCCCGGAGGACTTCCGCCCCAGTCTCGCCGCCGGGGAGTCCGCGACGGCGTCGGCGGGCTTGGCGCGCTTCCAGGCCCGGTGGCAGCCCAGCAGCACATAGGCCACCAGAAGTCCGAGTGCGAGCAGGCCGTCCAGGATGAGCGTCAACCAGGCGCCGTCGGCCGTCTCCAGCTGGGACCAGGCGACCAGCGCCAGGCCGAGCTTGTGCAGGAAGGCCAGCTCCAGCACGCCGGGGTAGGCGGTCGGCCGCCAGGCCACCAGGGCGAACAGTCCGGCGAAGACCACCAGGCCGAAGGCGCGCCAGGCGTCGTAGATCAGGTGGTCGTCGGCGGCGGAGGCCAACTGGGCGATGCCGGCACCTGCGGCGCCGGCGGCACCCAGGGCCGCCAGGATCAGCAGGGCACGGCCGACGACGGCGCGTCGCGCCGCGGCCTCGGGGGACGATGTCATCTCTGCTCCTCTGCTGCTCGACTGGTGCGGGTGCCGCCGGTGTCAGGCGGCAGCTGCACCGGGCGGTGACGACGCCGCGGAGGCTGGCTCCGCGACGTCGTCGATGCAGTCAGACTAAGGCAGGAGCGGCCCGCTGACCAGGGATGAGGGCGTCGTCCCGGGCTCAGCGGGCCGGTGAGGTCACCGGGAGATCTGCAGCAGGTCGTCTCCGGCGGTGACGTGGTCCGCCGTCGTCGTCGTCACGGCATCCTCCGGCTGGTCCAGCGCCACCACGGGGATGACGGTGGAGATCCCGTCGCCGGTGATCTCCCCGGGCGTCCAGCGGACCATGGGGTCGCCGCGGTGCACGGTGGCGCCCTGCTCGGCCAGGACTTCGAAGCCCTCACCCTCGAGTCGGACCGTGTTGATGCCCAGGTGGACCAGCACCCCGACGCCGGACTCGGCCTGGATCACGAAGGCATGCGGGTGGATCTTCACGATCTTCCCGGTCAGCGGAGCGCAGACGGTGGTCTCCTCCGGCGACGGGTCCAGGGCGATGCCGGGCCCGACCATCGCGGAGGAGAACACCGGGTCCGGCACCTCACTGAGCGGGAGGACCCGCCCCGGGCAGGGGGCGGTCACCCGCGTCGGCGAGACTGCCGGTCTCTCAGCGGTCACCGGAGGTCCTCGATGTCTTCGGCGATGGTGTCGGCCTCGGGCCCGACGACCACCTGCACCACGGTGCCGCTGATCATCACGCCGTGGGCGCCGGCGGCCTTGAGGGCCTTCTCGTCCACGAGCGAGGCGTCTTCGACCTCGGTGCGCAGCCGGGTGATGCACGGCTCGATCTCGATGATGTTCTCGGATCCGCCGAGTCCGGCCAGGATCTGCTCTGCACGGTCAGCCATGAGGGGCTCCTTCTCTAGGGGTGCGGGTGGTGCGATTCAGGTGGGTGAAGCTGCGGGATGCCGGGGCAGGTCACGCGTCGGTGCGGGTGACCTTCGCCAGGCCCTGGGGCGCGTCCGGGTCGAGGCCCAGAGTGCGGGAGAGCTCCTCGACGATCAGCTGGGCGGGCACGATGTTGGCCAGCGGGGCAAGGGTCTCCGGCAGGTCGGCACCGGGCACGTGGACGTCCGCGGCGGCCTGGAACTCGGGGTTTCCTCCGATGCCGATCACGGTGGCACCGCGCTCCTGCAGGTCACGGGCCAGGTGGACCATCGGCTCGCTCAGCGGGCCGTCTGCGGCGGCGTGCACGACGGCGGCCACGCCCTCGCCGACGGCGGCGATGGGACCGTGGCGCAGATCCGCGTAGGAGTACCCGCGCACTGGGCGCAGGCAGGTCTCTTCGATCTTCAGGGCGGTCTCCAGGGCGGTGCCCATGAGCAGGCCGCGACCGGTGGCCACCGTGGTGCGGTGGGAGGCGAGGACCTCGACGGCGGCGTCCACCCCGGCGCGTGCGGCGAGCAGGCGCTCGACGGCCTCGGGGACGTGACGCAGCCGCTCTTCCAGGGCGTCCGCGGCCTGCGGGTCTCGCCGGCGCAGCGCGGCGAGGGTGAGCACCACCATGCCGACCAGCTGGGCGGTGTAGGACTTGGTCGCCGGGACGGCGAGCTCCTCGCCGGCACGGGTGATCAGGGCGACGTCGGCCTCGGCCGCCAGCGGGGAGGTGGGACCGTTGGTCAGCGCGACGGCGGCCGCACCGTGGTCCCGGCCCCAGCGCTGGGTGGCGACGATCTCCTCCGTGCGCCCGGACTGCGAGGCGCTGACGAGCACGGAGTCGGCGAGGTCCAGGTCGGACCGGTAATGCGTGGCGACGCTGGGGGAGGCCAGTCCACCGGTGAGGCCGGCTTGGGTCTCCAGCAGGTAGCGGCCGTAGACGGCGGCGTGGTCGCTGGTGCCGCGGGCGGCGAAGAGGACGTGGCGTCGGCCGGAGAGCAACTCGCTGAGACGCCCCTGGGACGGGAGCAGCGCCTCGAGGGTGGCGCGCAGCGCCTCGGGCTGCTCGGCGATCTCTCGCGCCATCTGGGTAGACCGTGCCTGCGGGAGGGACATGGATTCCTGCTTTCGGGAGAAGGACCGTCGGGCTGTGTGGTGGCGCCCTTGACATCGCCTGTGATCGACGCCATAGTCAACTGGTACGTACCAGACCGTATCAATCACACAGCGAGTTGTCGAGAGGTGGATCACGTGACCCTGGAGGACGAGCAGCGGCAGGACCAGCGCATCACCGATGGTCCTGAGCCGAAGCACATCCAGCTCAGCGCCGCCGTCGCCCGCCTGGCCACGGAGTCGCTGACGCCGGGGGAGATGATCCCCTCGGAACGCACGCTGATGACTGAGTACGGGGTCTCCCGCGCCACGGTCCGCAAGGCTGTGGACTCACTGATCGTGGACGGTCTGCTGCGGCGGGTGCCCGGCAAGGGGACCTTCGTGGTGCAGCCCCGGCTGGAGAGCCGGCTGCACCTGGCGTCCTTCACCCAGGACATGCGCCGCCGCGGGCTGCACCCGACCACACGGCTGATCAGCTGCGAGGCGGTGGAACCTCCTCCGGAGGCGGCCGCCTCGCTGGGGATGGGCACCCCCGGATCGCGTGGCCGGGCTTGGGCGTTGACCCGGGTCCGCTGCGCCGACGGGCAGCCCATCGCCGTGGAGACCGGATGGTATCCGGCCTCCCTGTTCCCGGATCTCGACCGCCGGGACCTCACAGGGTCCCTCTATGACATCTTCTCCGCCGACTACGGCGTCCTCATCGACGCCGCCGAGCAGACCCTGTGGGGTGAGGCGGCGGACGCTCCGACGGCACGGATGCTGGAGGCCGAGCCGGCCACCCCGCTGCTGGTCTTCCGTCGCGTCTCCCACGCGGCGGGCCG
Source organism: Nesterenkonia aethiopica (assembly GCF_039534665.1). Lineage (NCBI taxonomy): Bacteria > Bacillati > Actinomycetota > Actinomycetes > Micrococcales > Micrococcaceae > Nesterenkonia > Nesterenkonia aethiopica. Next base: position 210,828 of record NZ_BAAAVT010000003.1, read on the forward strand.
ACCGGCCGAGCATGTGGTCTCCCGCTACCGCGGGGACCGCTATCAGGTCCACATGAGTCTCAGCCGGGACGACATGTCGTCCTCCTGAACGGCCCGACTCCACAGAGAACCACCCCACCACCACCGATTCACTCGCCCCTGGAAGGAGCGCTCCGATGAGTTCGCCCGAAACCGCCGACAGCGGCCCCGAGACCAAGAAGAGATCCACGATGCCCAAGATCAACCTGGCGCCGGTGCAGAAGTTCGGCCGCAGCCTGCTGCTGCCCATCGCGTCCCTGCCGGCAGCGGCTCTGCTGCTGCGTCTCGGCCAGCCCGACCTGCTCGGCGAGGAGGGACTGGGTTGGAACCAGGTCGCGTCTGTCGTCGGAAGTGCCGGTGACGCTCTGTTCGCCCACCTGCCGCTGCTCTTCGCCCTGGGCGTGGCCATCGGCATGGCCAAGAAGGCCGATGGCTCCACCGCACTCGCCGCCCTGATCGGGTACCTGGTCTATGACGCCGTCACTGAGGCGATGTCGCCGCTGGTGCTCGGCGCACCGGCCGAGGGTGAGGAGCAGGCCCTGATCAATTTCCACGTGCTCGGAGGCATCGTCATCGGTCTGGTCGCGGCCTGGCTGTGGCAGCGCTACTACCGCATCAAGCTGCCCCCGTACCTGGCGTTCTTCGGCGGCCGGCGCTTCGTGCCGATCATCACCGCGCTGGCGGCGATCATCATCGCTGTGCTGATGAGCTTCATCTACCCGCTCTTCGACGCCGGGATCACTGCCCTGGGTGAATGGGTCGCGGCGAACGCCGTGCTCGGTGGGTTCGTCTACGGCATGATGAACCGCCTGCTGATCCCGCTGGGTCTGCACCACATCCTGAACAACCCGCCGTGGTTCATCCTGGGTTCCTATGAGACGGCCGAAGGCACGGTCGTCCACGGTGACATCGCCCGATTCCTCAGCGGAGACCCCACGGCCGGGTCCTTCATGACCGGCTTCTTCCCGATCATGATGTTCGCCCTCCCGGCGGCCGCCCTCGCCATCTATCACGCGGCTCGGCCGTCGCAGAAGAAGGCCGTCGGTGGTCTGATGGGCGCCGGTGCCCTCACCGCCTTCCTGACCGGTGTCACCGAGCCGCTCGAGTTCGCCTTCATGTTCGTCGCGTTCCCGCTCTACGTCATCCACGCATTCCTCACGGGTACGGCGATGGCCTTGGTGAACTTCCTGGAGATCAAGATGGGCTTCGGCTTCTCCGCCGGTCTCTTCGACTTCGTGCTCAACTGGAACATCGGTACTGACCCCTGGCTGCTGATCCCCATCGGATTGGGCTACGCGGTGATCTACTACGTGCTGTTCCGCGCGGCGATCAGGCTCTGGAACCTGAAGACGCCCGGCCGTGAGGACGAGGACGCCGAGTCCACCCCCGCTTCGGAGCAGCGCGGATGACGCTGATCCACGCGACGGCGGCCCTGACCCCCGCCGGCGATGTGTCCCCCTGGTGGCTCCGCCTCCAGGGGGAGCGCATCGTGGAGTCGGGGCCGGGGGCGCCACCCGCACCGGCGGATGTCAGCATCGAGCACGGTGTGCTCTCCCCGGGATTCGTGGACGTCCATGTCCACGGCGGGGGAGGGGCCTCGTTCCTCGACGGCGCGGAGGCGGCCCGCACGGTCCGGGCGGCACACCTGCGTCACGGCACCACCACCATGCTGGCCTCACTGGTCACCGACCCCTACCCGGTGATGCGCGACTCGTTGGCCGGGCTGCGGGAGCTGGTGGAGTCCGGCGAGATCGCCGGCGTCCACCTGGAGGGGCCCTGGCTGAACGCCCGGCGTCGCGGCGCCCATCATGAGGAGCACCTGCGCGCGCCCGATCTGCAGGCGCTCGACGAGTTCCTCGCCACCGGGCTGATCCGCATGGTCACTCTCGCCCCGGAGCTGCCCGGAGGCCTGGAGGCGGTGCGCAGGCTCGTCGATGCCGGCGTCGTCGCCGCCGTGGGCCACACGGACGCCGACTACGATCTGATCCGCGAGGCGCTGACCCACGGGGCCAGTGTGGGCACCCATCTGTTCAATGCGATGCCGTCCCTGCATCACCGGGCGCCCGGCCCGGTCGCCGCGCTGCTGGAGGATCCGGACGCGTGGGTGGAGCTCATCGCCGACGGCGTGCACGTCCACCCGGCCGCACAACGGCTGGCCTTCACGGTGAAGCCTCACCGCTGCGTGCTGGTCTCGGACGCCATGTCCGCCGCGGCCGCCGACGACGGCCGGTACCGGCTGGGCAGCCTTGAGGTTCAGGTGGACGACGGTGAGGCCCGCGTGGTGGAGCCCTCCGGAGAGCTCGGCTCGATCGCCGGTTCCACGCTGACGATCTCGGCCGCCGTGCGGCACAGCGTGCGGCGCGCGCAGCTTCCCCTGGACCAGGTTCTCCAGGCCGCCACGGCCCACCCGGCGCAGATGGTCGGGCTCGAGGAGGTCGGCACCCTCGCGGCGGGGTCCCTCGCCGATCTCGTGGTCCTGGATGACGCACTCGAGGTGCGCGCGGTGATGACGCGGGGCGCCTGGCTGGAGGGCGCGCCGTCGTCGTGACCTTTAGTTGCGTCACCGGAGACAAATGGCTGGTTGCCGGAATGAACCTGACATCCTGGTGGTTCACACCTGGCGTGAGCGCTCTCGCTCGCCTGTGTACCCGTGAGAGAGAAGGAAGCGATGACTGCTGTACCCACTGTCACACTCAACGACGGCACGGAGATCCCGCAGTTCGGCTTCGGCGTCTGGCAGGTGCCCGCCGAGGACGCTGAGCGTGTGGTCTCAAAGGCCCTCGAGGTCGGCTACCGGCACATCGACACCGCGGCCGTCTACGGCAACGAGGAGGGCGTCGGGCGCGCCATCGCCGCCTCGGGGATTCCGCGTGACGAGCTCTACGTGACCACCAAGCTCTGGGTCTCGGACTTCGGCCGCGCCGAGGCCAGGGCCGCCATGGAGACCTCCCTGGAGAAGCTCGGCCTGGACCGCGTGGACCTGTACCTGACCCACTGGCCCGCGCCGGCCACCGACCAGTACCTGCGTGCCTGGGAGGGCCTGGAGGACATCGCTGAGGCGGGCCTGTCCACCTCGATCGGCGTCTCCAACCACCTGGAGGAGCACCTGGACCGGATCGTGGCCCTGGGTGGCCGCACCCCTGCGGTCAACCAGATCGAGATCCACCCTTACCTGCAGCAGCGCGAGGTCGTGGAGGCGAACCAGAAGCACGGCATCGCCACCGAGGCCTGGAGCCCGCTGGCGCAGGGGCAGGTCTTCGACGAGTCGGCCGTGCGGGCCGCCGCCGAGGCCCACGGAGTGACCCCGGCGCAGGCGGTCATCCGCTGGCACCTGCAGCAGGACCGCATCCTGTTCCCGAAGTCGGTCACCGACGAGCGGATCGCCGCCAACTTCGACGTCTTCGGCTTTGAGCTGACCGACGCCGAGCTGGAGGCCATCGACGGTCTGGAGAAGGGCGGGCGCCTCGGCCCGAACCCGGCCGAGTTCAATCCCGGCTCCTGACCCCCGCCTGGCTGCGGTGTCCTATGATCGCAGCCGCCTGAGAACGCCGCTGGGCCCCGTCCGATGATTCGGACGGGGCCCAGCGGCGTTCTCAGGGACCGTTCAGCGGGTCAGGCCTGCGGGTTCTCCTCCTCCTCGCCGGAGTCGCCGTTGCCGACGACTTCGTCGTAGAGGTGCCCGGACTCCTGCTCCCAGCCCTCGGCGGACTCGGCGAACTCCGGGGTGTCGAACTGTTCGTCGGCGATCGGGTCGTGGTAATACGCCTCCTCGTCGAGGTTGAGCGTGCCGGTCTCCGGGTTGACCTGCGTCGCGTGGGCCGGGACGTCGTGGATGGCGAAGACCATCTCGTCCGTGGTGGTGACGGTGCTGTCCGTGACCCCACGGCCGGTGCCGGATGGCAGGCCGGACAGGGTCGAGGACGTGCCGCCGAAGAACCCGGACAGGGCCCGGCCCTGGCCCGCGACGATCTTGCGCAGGCTCCGCTCCACCGCGGGGCCCTCTTCGGCCCCGGCCACCTCGCGGGCGGTGTCAACCAGGGAGGCCGGGGAGGCCTGCGGGCGAATCCGCACATAGCGAGGCGCCGTCGCGCCCTCGTAGTGCAGCATCCGGATCATGCCGATCACCGCCAGCACCAGCACGATGGACAGCGGGGCGGCTGCGGCGATGGAGCTGACCTGCAGCACGCGCAGAGCTGCGTCGGCCGCCTCGCCCGCGGCGGCGATCAGCACGATGGCCGCCGCACCCTCGACCAGAGCCCAGAACACTCGCGTCAGGCGAGGCGTGTCGGGACGGCCGCCGTGGGAGAGGATGTCGACCACCAGCGAGCCGGAGTCGGACGAGGTGATGAAGAAGAACGCGATCACCAGGATCGCCACCACTGCGGTGATGGAGGCGATCGGCAGCTGCTCCAGCAAGGTGAACAGCGCGGCCTCGGTACCGATGTTGCCCTCGGCGTCGACCATGACGCCTTCGGTCAGCTGGTAGTAGATTCCGGAGGATCCGAAGATCGAGAACCAGATGATGCCGATCAGGGTCGGGGCCAGCAGCACGCCGAAGACGAACTCACGGATGGTGCGGCCCCGGGAGATGCGGGCGATGAACATGCCCACGAAGGGTGCCCAGCTCATCCACCAGCCCCAGTAGTAGATGGTCCAGTCGGCGGACCAGCCGCCGCCGTCGCCGCCCGCGTAGGAGGCGCCGGTCTCGAACATCAGCTGCGGGAACGCCCAGGCATACTCGCCGGCGTTGGCCACCAGCTGCTGCAGCAGGTACAGCGTGGGGCCGGCCAGCAGGACGAAGATGGCCAGGGCGGCGGCCATGGTCATGTTGATGTTGGACAGCCACTTCAGTCCCTTGTGGACACCCGTGATCACCGAAATGGTGGCGATGGCGGTGATGCCCACGATCAGCCAGGTGAGCAGCGCCGTGTTGGACTCCGCCCAGCCCATGAACTCGAGCCCCGCGGCGATCTGCTGGACGCCGAGGCCCAGCGAGGTGACCACGCCGAAGACGGTGCCGACGATCGCGACGACGTCGATGACGTGACCGACCCAGGACTCGATGAGCCGCCGGCCGAAGACCGGATCGAGCAGCCACCGGATGGACAGCGGGCGCCCACGGCGGAAGGTCATATAGGCCAGGCCCAGCCCGACGACCACGTAGATCGCCCAGGCATGCAGGCCCCAGTGGAACAGCGACTGGCCGATGGCCGTGCCGGACAGCTCGGCCTGAGTGGCCATCAGGGTCTCACCGGCGGCGTCGACGCCGACCTCACCACTGATGTCCGGCGGGGCCACCATGTGCCACAGCGGCTCGGCCACGCCCCAGAACACGAGGCCGATGCCCATGCCGGCGGAGAACAGCATGGTGAACCAGGACAGGATCGAAAACTCCGGCTTCTCGTCATCCCGGCCCAGTCGGATGTTGCCCGCCTTGGAGAGCCCGGCCCAGATCGCGAAGAGCACGAACCCGGTGACGATGGCGACGTACCACCAGCCGATCCCGTTGACGATGTTGCTGTTGAGCTGTTCGAAGGCCTCGTCGCCGTGCTCCCGGCCGAACCAGGTGGCGAAGATCAGGGCGGCGGCGATGATCAGGACGGCCGGGATGAAGACTGGCTTGCTGAGGCTTCGCCAGACGTAGCTCACCGACCAATGGTTCACTTCTGCTTCGGTGTGCGAAGCCATGAAGTCCTCCTTGGTTGTGTATTACCGTGAAATCTTGTGCTGCAGTGTCGTCTCGGTCAGCGTCTCGATCGTGGTGAAGGCATGAAAAAGACGGCGGAGCCGTGCGCGCCGCCAGGTCCTCCGGGTGGGAGCAGTCGCCTGGTCAGCAGTCTGCAGCGGCGTCGACGCCGTCATGGTCATGGCGCATCTCATTCTCGAAAAACTGACGCTCATGGTCCATTAGGCCTTAAGTGGAGTCCCGAGGGCAAGCCGCGCGGCCCTGACTGGTGACGATAGCGCAGATGTTCTGTCAGGATAAGAGGTTATCCAATCAATTCTTCTTCTTCCGTCAGGAGAGAGACCATGAGCAGCTCTGTCGGCTCCTCGGGCTCGGCCGGCGGCGTGCGGATCCGCGAGTCCTTCGCAGGACGGAAGGCCTTCATCCTCACCGCCATCGGCTCGGCTGTCGGGCTGGGCAACATCTGGCGCTTCCCCTACATCACCTATGAGAACGGTGGCGGCGCCTTCCTGATCCCGTATCTCATCGCCCTGCTCACCGCAGGCATCCCGATCCTGCTGTTCGACTACGCCGTGGGCCACAAGTTCCGCGGCTCCCCGCCCATGGCCTTCAAGCGTCTGCACCCCGGCGCGGAGGTCATCGGCTGGTTTCAGGTGGGGATCTGCTTCCTGATCTCCATCTACTACGCGGCCATCATCGCCTGGGCGGCCAGCTACACCTGGTTCTCACTGTCCCAGGCCTGGGGCGACGACGCCGAGGGCTTCTTCTTCGCCGAGTACCTGCAGTACGACGGCGGCGGCGCCGAAGGCGCAGGTCTGTCGGTGGACTTCGTGGCGCAGGTGGGCTGGCCGCTGATCGCCGTCTGGGCGCTGCTGCTGTTCTGCCTGGCCGTCGGCGTGCGCCGCGGCATCGCCACGGTGTCCCTGATCGGGATGCCGGTGCTGTTCGTCATGTTCGCCATTCTGGTGGCCTACTCGCTGACCCTCGAGGGCGCGGCCGCCGGGCTGAACGCCCTGTTCACTCCGGACTGGGGCGCGCTGACGGACGCCACAGTGTGGATCCAGGCCTACGGGCAGATCTTCTTCAGCCTCTCGGTCGGGTTCGGCATCATGATCACCTATGCCTCGTACCTGAAGCGGAAGTCGAACGCCACCGGGTCCGGTCTCGTGGTCGGGTTCGCGAACTCCTCGTTCGAGCTGCTGGCGGCCATCGGTGTCTTCTCGGCCTTGGGCTTCCTGGCGCTGGCGGCCAACACGGCCGTGGACGAGGTCGTCTCCTCCGGGCTGGGGCTGGCGTTCGTGGCCTTCCCGACGATCATCTCCGAGGCTCCCGCCTCCGCCCTGGTGGGTGTGCTGTTCTTCGGCTCGCTGACCCTGGCGGGCTTCACCTCGCAGATCTCCATCCTGGAGGTCGTGATCTCCGCGGTGAAGGACAAGACGGGCTGGTCGCGCGGTCTGACGGTCGCCGTCGTCGGAGGTTCCAGTGCGATCATCTCGATCGTGCTGATCGGCGGGGTCTCCGGGGTGACGATCCTGGACACCGTCGACGCGTTCTCCAACAACATCGGCATCGTGGGCGGCGCCTTCGTCGCGGTCCTGCTGGTGGCCTGGGTGTTCCGGAAGATGGACGTGCTGGCCGCGGGCCTCAACGCCTACGGCTCCTTCCGGGTCGGCACGGTCTGGAAGGCGCTGATCGGCATCGTGCTGCCGATCGTGCTGGCTGTTCTGCTCTACATGGACATCTCCGACAAGATCGCCGAGGGCTACGGCGGCTTCGACACCTGGGTGGTGGCCACATTCGGCTGGGGCTCCCTGGCGCTGGTCACCGTGCTCGCGGTGGTGCTGACGCTCAGCCCGTGGAACGCCCGGTCGGCCATGCATATGGAGGACCCGGAGATCGATGAGGACAACTATGACGAGCTGGTCGGCGCCGATGGCCGCCGCCGCGGCGGACCCGCCGACTCGTCCGCGTCGGAAGGAGGGGAGCGCTGATGGACGCTGCAGCGATCGTGATGATGCTCGTCGCGCTGATCACCGTCTGGGGTGGTCTGGTCGCGGCGATCGTGCACCTCTCCAAGCATCCTGACCAAGGATGAGGCGACGCCTCGGGCGGCGGTCTGGAGGCTGAGGCCCGAGGCGCATCGTGACGGCGGGGTCGTCCCGGTCAGGGGCGGCCCCGCTGTGGCGTGTGTCACCATGCATCCACATCACGAACATGTCACAACGATGAATCGTTCCATCGCCCGAGTGTCACACCTCCGTAACTGTTCAATCTTTGAGCTGATCTGGGTTGGATGAGGCACCGGCCGCCGCTACGGTGGTCAGCATGCCTACAGGCCCACGTATGTCCGCGCACGGACTTCGCCGCACCCTGGCGATCAGCGCGACCGCCGGAATCGCCGGAGGGCTCCTCCTGGGAGCCGCCGGTCCGGCGCATGCGACACATGCCAGCGACGGCGAGGAGTCCTCCGCGCCGTCGCTGCCGTCGTACCCGGCCCCCGGGCAGCCTCTGCCGACGCCGGCGCCCGAGGAGGCCGCGGATGCTGCCGACGCCGCGGACACCACGGTGGCGAAGGCCGAGGGCGATGTCCGGGTCGCCACCCTGCACGCGGGCCTGACGGGCGATTCGGCAGAGACCGTGCTGGAGACCCTCCGCGGCGGGCACAGCCCCGCCGCTCGGACCGTGGCCCGCACCGCGCATCTGAACGCCCCGGACATCCTGGTCCTCACCGGCATCACCCACGACTCCGACGGTCGGATCGCAGACACCCTCAACGCCCGCTATCTGGCCCCGGCAGGCCTGGACCTGCCCTACGTCTACACCGCCCCGACGAACTCGGGCATCGACTCGGGCACCGACCTCGACGGCGACGGCCGCATCGGCGGCCCCGGCGACGCCCTGGGCTACGGCGAGTTCCCCGGCCAGCACGGGATGGTGGTCTACTCGGCGTACCCGATCCTCGAGGACGAGGTCCGCACCTTCCAGGACTTCCTGTGGCAGGACATGCCGGACAACTCGCTGCCCCAGGCCGACTACTCCGATCTGGACAAGTCCGTCCTGCGGCTCTCGGCCACCTCCTTGTGGGACGTGCCGGTGGAGATCGGCGACGACGGCGAGACCCTCCACGTCATCGCCAACAGCCAGACGCCGGAGCAGGAGGCCCGCAGCTTCGACGACGTCCGAGCAGCCGACGAGCGTCGCTTCATCGAGGACTACGTGTCCGCTGACCCTCAGGGCGGCGCCTACATCTATGACGACGTCGGGGAGGCCGGAGCCCTCGAGCCCGATTCCTCCTTCGTGGTGGTCGGCGAGCCCGGCGCCGGGCCCGGGGACAGCGCCCCGGCCGAGGCCGAGCCCGAGGACGACCGTGACCTGCCGCTGCTGGACTCCCCGGCAGTGCAGGACCCGCTCCCGGAGGCCGTCACGGACCAGCCGCTCAGCGCGCGCGCCGGAGACGACACGGACACCGACGAGCACGCCACCCGGGCCGTCGAGGGGGAGCCGGATCGGCGCGTCTCCCTCGTGCTGCCCGACGCCGAGGTCGAGGTCAGCGACTCCGGGATCTTCTGGCCCGCCGAGGGTGAGTTCGGCTTCGACCTGGTGGACCCCGCCGGGAATGCCGTGCTCGCCGACCGCCTCGTCTGGGTGGATCTTCAGGCGCCCTGACGCGTCCCACGGGCCGAGCGACCGACTGACCCGTCAGCGGTGCGCCCCGACTGCCCCGCGTCCTGGTGGATGCGTTAGTCTCCCTTGGAGAACGCCCCGTCCCCGTCTCCCGGTCGCGGCCCGTCCGCGGCAGAGGAGCTGACGACCCATCGGAGCCGCAGAATGACCCCTGATTCGCTGATCCCCCGCGGTGGTGCCCTCGACCGCACGCCCGCCCCTGCCGAGGCGCCGGCACCGGCGCCCCGGCCCTCCAGTCCACGCCCGGTGCCGGCTCCCCGCCGGAAGAAGGAGCGGCGCGGCCGGTCGATCATGCGGGGCGCGGCCGCGACCTTCTTCGGCCAGCAGGCGCTGACCTTCGCCTCCCGACAGGCCTTCGCCGACGACGGGAGCCTGACCCCGGCCGCCGAGAGCTTCCTGACCCGCGCCGTCACCGTGCAGCGCCCCCTGGTGATGGCGAATCTGCGTCACCTGCGGAAGAACCACCCGACGTTGAGCAACCGGCAGCTGGCGCGAGAACTGGACAAGGAGTTCGTCCGCGTGATGACCGGAGCGGGCGCCGCCATCGGCGCGACCGCGGCGATCCCCTCGGTGGGGACCGTCGTGTCTTTGGGACTCTCGGCAGTGGCGACCGGCGGCTTCCTGGAGACCAGCGCCCTGTACGCGCAGTCTGTGGCTGAGCTGTCCGGGGTCTCCACGGAGGACCCGCAGCGGGCCCAGGTCCTCGTCATGGGGATCATGCTGGGCGAGGAAGGGCGCCAGCTGCTCGGGGAGCTCTCCGAGCAGGTGGATGGCCGCGGCGCCGGACCGTTCTCCACCCTGGTGCCGATGCGATCCTTGGCGAGCTCATCCAGTGTGGGTGGCCTGGTGGTGGACCAGATCAAGCGGCAGTTCGTCAAGCGCTTCTTCATCCGCCAGGGGACCACTATGGTGGCCCGTGCGATCCCCTTCGGGATCGGCGCGGTGGTCGGGGGAGCGGCCAACCACGTATTGGCCAAGCAGATCGTCCGCGCCGCGCACCGCACCTTCGGGGAGCTTCCGGAGCAGACCCCCCAGGCACTGATCGACGACATGCGCCGCGCGCTGGAGCGCGAGAAGTTCCGCGCCGACCGGAAGGAGCGGCGCGGAAGGAAGAAGGAGCTGCGTGCCGAGCGTCGGACCCAGCTGAAGGAGCGTCGCAGTGACAGCGACGCCCGCCGCCGCGAGCTCAAGCTGGAGCGTGCACGCAAGCGTGCTCAGCGGGCCGAGCAGCAGTTGCAGAAGGTCCAGGCCGAGGCGCCCGAGTCGCCGTCGCGCGCCCCCGAGGGCTCCGCATCCGCAACCCCTGGCGAGGATCGGGACGCCTGATGGACGGCGCGGCCGGTCGCCCCACAGCCCCGGGCAGGGGAGGGGCCGACCTGTCGTCTGCTGTTCACCCGGAGTCGCCGGGGCGCGTCGCCTGGGCGTCGCACGCCGTTGGTCTCGGCGGGATAGCGTGAAGCCGTGGCTGATGAACGACGTCGACACGGATCCAGCGGCCCGGTGTCCCCGCTGCCCCAGGCCCACCCGGTGGGGCGCATCCCCGACCCCGCGCTGCACCCGCTGCCGGCGGACCTGGACCTCATGACCCCCCTGCGTCCCCGCCGTCGGGCGAAGGTCTACGCCCACCGGGGCTCCTCCGGCCTCTTCCCGGAGCACACCCGGGCCGCCTACCGACGTGCCCTGGACGAGGGTGCTGACGGCATCGAGATCGATGTGCACCTGACCCGTGACGGAGAGGTGGTCTGCTTCCACGACGCCCTGGTGGACCGCACCTCGGACGGCCACGGCGCGGTCGCCGACCTCACCCTGGCCGACATGCGCCGGCTCGACGTGCACTCCTGGAAGACGCCGCGGCTGCCCGCCGAGTATGGGCGCCCCGGCGAGCAGCTGATGACGTTCGAGGATCTGCTGGAGCTGCTGGTCGACGCGGGCCGGGATGTCGGCCTGGCGGTGGAGCTCAAGCACCCCTCGCCCTTCGGGCACCGGTTGGAGGAGAAGGTGCTGCAGATCCTGCTGCGATTCGGCTGGGACCCGGAGACCTCGCTGGTCCCGGGCCGAGGGGCCCGGTCTCGCCACGCCGCGGCCTCGGCTCCGCAGGTCGACGTCTCCTTCATGAGCTTCTCCCCGGGCTCCCTCCTCCACCTGGCGGAGATGGTGCCCCCGGAGAAGCTCTGTGCGCTCTTCGACCAGGTCACCGAGGAGCAGGTGCTGCGTCGGCTCGAGCACCTGCGGTTCTCCTTCGCGCTGCGGCCCGTGGTCTCGGCGGTCATGCGCGGCACGGCCCGCGACTGCGAGGCCATGGTGTGGAACGCCCAGGTGGGGCTGGCCGGACCGGGCATGCGCTTCGTGCGGGAACGACGCGCCGACGTGAAGGCCTGGCTGGCCCGCGGGACGGGCCTGCGGGTCTGGACCGTGGACGAGCTCGAGGACGTCGAGCTGCTGCTGGCTCTGGGCGTGCAGGAGATGACCACGAACTTCCCCGCCCGGGTCATCGCGGCGGTGAGCACCTCTGGTCAGGACACGGAGCGCGCCCCTAGTCTGGTGCCATGATCGTGGCATTCTCTGTGGCACCTTCCGGCACTCCGCAGCCCGGCCATGAAGGCCAGACCGAGGACGGCTCCGTCCACGAGGCGGTCGCCGCCGCGGTGGCAGTGGTCCGGGACTCCGGGCTGCCGAACCGCACCAGCGCGATGTTCACCGAGATCGAGGGCGAGTGGGACGAGGTCTTCGACGTCGTCAAGCGCGCCACCCAGGCGGTGGCCCCCTACGGCAGTCGCATCTCCCTGGTCATCAAGGCGGACATCCGTCCCGGTCACAGCGGTGAGCTGGAGGGCAAGGTCGCCCGACTCGAATCCGCCCTCGGCGACTGAGCGCGGCATCGTGGGCGTCGTGGTGGTCGGCTCGATCAACGTCGACCTGATCGTCCGTGCCCGCAGGCACCCGGCCCCGGGGGAGACCGTGTTGGGGCGGGACCTGGAGGTCCGTCCCGGTGGGAAGGGCGCGAACCAAGCTGTGGCCGCTGCCGCCCGCGGCGCATCCGTGACGTTCATCGGCGCGGTCGGCTCCGACGAGTTCGCCGAGCCGGCGCAGTCGGGTCTGCGCGCCGCCGGAGTGGACCTCACCGGGCTGGTCACCGTTGCGGCACCCACCGGACTCGCCGTGGTGACGGTGGACGACGGCGGCGAGAACTCGATCGTGGTGATCCCCGGGGCGAACACGGAGTTGGACCGTGACGCAGTCGCCGGACATGAGGCACGGCTGAGCCAGGCCGCCGTCGTCGTGCTGCAGGGCGAGATCCCCCGGGAGGGTGTGGAGGAGGCCGCACGCCTCGCCCAGGGGCGGGTGGTGCTGAACCTGGCACCCGCGGTGGAGGTCTCCGCCGCGACGCTGCGTCGTGCTGACCCGTTGGTGGTCAATGAGCATGAGGCCGTGCATGCCGCTGCGCTGCTGGCCGGCTCCCGGGGATCGACCCCCGGCGCCGCCGAGGCGCCCGTCGGCGGAGGGTTGGCGGCCATGCGGGAGCTGGTCTCCGACGGCGTGCCCTCGGTGGTGATGACCGCCGGGGCGGCCGGGGCCTACCTCGGCCGGTCCCTGCCGGGGCCCGGCGTCGAGGTCACACATGTGCCGGCACCCGCAGTGGACGTGGTGGACACCACTGGGGCGGGGGACGCGTTCGTGGGCGCCCTGGCGGCGGCGCTCGACGCCGACGCCTCCGTGGAGGAGGCGGTGCGCCGCGGTGTGCGTGCAGGGGCCGACGCCGTCCGGACCACCGGGGCCCAGCCGACGTCGTGAGCCGCAGCGCCGGGCAGGGCGCTCAGCGGCTCATCCGCGCTGCTGCAGGGCGAATCGGTTCCCCTCGGTGTCCTCGAACAGCGACCACCAGCCCCAGGGGTGCTCCTGGGGCGGGGTCGGGAACCGCACACCCCGGGCGGTCAGCTCCTCGTAGGCCGCTCTCAGGTCCTCCGCGTAGAAGAAGACCTCCGAGGTGGGCAGGCCCTCCGGAGCATCCTGGGTGTGTTCGCCGTCCGGGTCGAGGCTGAGCACCAGCCGGGTCTGTCCGTCAGGCGTGGTGACCTCGAGCCAGCGTTCGCCGCTCTCGCCGTAGGGCGCGTCGATCGCCACCTGGCAGCCCACGACGTCCACCCAGAAGGACAGCGCCCGCTGCTGGTCCCGCACGCCGATGGCGACCTTGCCCACTCCTCCGATGCCCATGATGCGTCCTCTCCTGCTGTCCCGGCTCACATCCCGGCGGGAGGCTCACTCACCGAGGACGGGTCCGAACTCCGGGCGGTCGGCCAATCGCCGGTCCTTCTTCTCCGGGACCACCATCAGGGGGCCCTCTGCGTGGTGGAGCACGCCCTGGGAGGTCGATCCCAACAGCATGCCGGCGAAGCCGCCGCGGCCCCGGGTGCCCAACACCGTGAGCTGCGCGTGGCGGGTCTCCTCCACCAGGACGTCCACGGCGGTGCCGTCGATGACCTCGGCGTCGATGTGCAGGTTCGGGTAGTGGCTGTGCAGCCAGCGGCGGCCGGCCTCGAGCTTCTCGCGCAGCTCCTCCACTGCCTGCCCGTCCTCCACATGCGTGGGGATCCACACCAGCGTGGCGCCCAGCGGGGGCAGTGCACAGACGATTCGGAGCGTGGTGCCGCGCTCGCTGGCCTCCCGGGCGGCGACCAGCGCGGCGACCCGGCCATAGTCGGAACCGTCCACGCCGGCGACCACGGGTCGCCTGTCATCGCTGCGCCGTGGAGACTCCGAGGCGCTCTCCGACGCAGAGGCGTCCGGGGTGATGATGGGGATCGCGCCGGTGGCGGTGGTGACGGCGTTGGACTCCTGGCAGGAGAACTTCAGCGGCACCACCACGGTGGGACACTTCGCGTGCGCCGGCAGGGCGGCGGACACCGATCCGAGCAGCCGACCCAGGAAGCCGCCGCGCCCGCGGCTGCCGACCACCAGGACTTCGGCCTCCTGCGAGTAGTCGAGCAGGACCCCGGCGGGGTCGCCGGACTCTATCGTGTACTCCACCTCGCCGGGATAGTCGCGCAGAAACTCCTTGGCCTGATCGATGACCTTCTCCGAGCCCTGGCGCAGCGCCGACTCGTCCATGAGCGCATAGCCGCCGTCCATGGAGGAGGCGGCGAAGGCGGGCAGCGAGTAGGCCGTCACCACGGTCAGCGGCAGCTGCCGACGGTTCGCCTCCGCGGCGGCCCAGTGGGCGGCGCGCAGCGACTGCTCCGAGCCGTCGACGCCGACGACCACACCGTGCCGACGGGAGCCGTCGGGCCTCTGGCCTGAGGTGCCCTGTCTGGGGTTCTGAGCTGGTACGACGTTCATCCTGACCTCCAAGGCGCGTCGGGTCCCGCGTGGGGTGACCCCATGGTACAGCCCAGGACTCGCGCGGTACGAGATGTGGAACACCCCAGCTCACCGGACGATCCGGACGGGGAGCTGGGGTGCAGGTGTGCGACGGCGTCGCACGGCTATGGACGGTGGGGTCAGAAGATCATCATGCCCACGATCGCGGCGCTCATCAGGTTCGCCAGGGTGCCGGCGAGCACGGCACGCAGGCCCAGCTGAGCGATGTCGGAGCGGCGGTTCTTCGCGATCCCGCCCAGGCCGCCGAGCAGGATGGCCATGGAGCTGAAGTTCGCGAAGCCGGTCAGCGCGAACGTGATGACCGCCTGGGACTTCACGGAGAAGGCCTCAGCCTGGGGCGCGAAGTCGGCGAAGGCGA
Source organism: Nesterenkonia aethiopica (assembly GCF_039534665.1). Classification (NCBI taxonomy): domain Bacteria; kingdom Bacillati; phylum Actinomycetota; class Actinomycetes; order Micrococcales; family Micrococcaceae; genus Nesterenkonia; species Nesterenkonia aethiopica. Next base: position 225,950 of record NZ_BAAAVT010000003.1, read on the forward strand.
CGAACTCGTTGAGCACCAGCTTCTGGCCCAGGAAGGACCCCGCGGCCACGGCCTCCTCCCACGGGACGCCCACGGCCCACATCAGCGGCGCGAACACGTAGCCCATGATCTGTTCGAAGGTCAGGTCCGGGGCGCCGAACCAGCCGCCGACCTGACCGATGCCGAGGTTGATCAGGGCGATCAGTGAGATGAACGCCAGCAGCATGGCGCCGACGTTCGCCGCGAGGCGCAGGCCGTCCCCGGCGCCACGGGCGGCGGCGTCGATGACGTTGCGCGGCTTCTCCTCGGAGCCGGCCGCGGCCGCAGCGGTGTCCGTGACCGAGACGTCCGGACGGGGGTGCTCCCCGTCCGACGTCGTGGAGTCCTCAGGGCTGGAGACGTCGTCGCTGTCGGTGGCGTCGTCCGTGGCGGGGCGGTCTTCGGTCAGCGTGGTGGTCGACCCTGAGACCACGTCACCGGCGGTGTCAGCACCTGCTGCGGACGCCCTGCGGCCCCTGGTGTAGCGGCTGCCGCCCAGCGTCGCCTCGTCACCGGCCTGGCGCTCGGACTTGCCGGCGTCGATCTCATCGAAGGATCCGGCAGGGATGATGATCTTGGCCATCAGCAGCGCGCCGGGAGCGGCCATGAAGCTGGCGGCGATCAGATACTCCAGGCTGGCGCCCATGCCGGCGTAACCCACCAGCACGGACCCGGCGACGGTGGAGAGCCCTCCGACCATGACGGCGAAGAGCTCGGACTTGGTCATCCCCGAGATGTAGGGGCGGATGACCAGCGGGGCCTCGGTCTGGCCGACGAAGATGTTCGCCGCAGCACTCATGGACTCGGCCCGGGAGGTGCCCAGCAGCTTCTGCAGGGCACCTCCGATGACACGGACGACGAACTGCAGAATCTTCAGGTGGTAGAGCACCGCGGTCAGCGAGGCGAAGAAGATGATCACCGGCAGCACTGCCAGCGCGAAGGAGAACATCCCTTCGCCGGCCAGGTCGCCGAAGACGAAGTCGATGCCTTCGCCCGAGACGTCGATGATGCTCTGCACGACGCGCGTAACCCCGGCCAGGGCAGTCTGGCCCCACGGGAGGTAGAGGACGACGACGGCGAAGAACACCTGGATGGCCAGGGCGATCGCGACGGTGCGGACGTTGATCTTGCGTCTGTCCACGGAGAACAGGATGGCGATGGCGAGCACCACGGTCATGCCCATGATGCCCCAGAGGATGTTGATCACGAGAGCCTTTCCTCTCAGATGCGGAGTGATGACTGGCGGCGAACCGTCGGGGTGACCGCGGGCCGCAGGATCAAATGGGGGAATCCCCGAATATCAGGGCAAGTATGCCGAATCACTGAGCTGTGCGCCACACCGGTCGGGTCGGCTGTGCGGTATGACGACGGCGGGCCCGGACAGACGCAGTGTCCGTCCGGGCCCGCCGTGGTCAGCAGGTGGTTGCCTGCCGGCGGATCACCAGTAGCGCTTCGCCACCGGGTGCGGGTCCTGGTAGGCGTAGTACAGGTCGGTGACCGTCAGTCCCGCCTGCGGGTTCCGGGCATGGGCGATCTTGCCGTTGCCGATGTAGATCGCGTTGTGGGTGGCGCGGCCGCCGTTGACCCAGAAGACGATGTCACCGGGCTGCAGGTTGTCCAGCGAGACCGACTGGCCGCCCTGGAACTGCTGGTGCGCGGTGCGCGGCAGGGAGATCCCCGCCTGGGCGAAGGAGGCCTGCATCAGCGAGGAGCAGTCCCAGGCCTTCGGGCCGGTGGCGCCCAGCACATAGTGGGTGCCCGGCTCGTTGACTTTGCCGACGGCGAAGTCCACGGCGATCTGTGCGGCCGAGGAGCTGCCCGCGGCCACGGACTGCCCGCCCGAGCCGGAGCTCGAGCTGCCGGAGCTGGAGGACCCGGAGTCCGAGGACCCGGAGCCGGAGGAGCTGCTGCTCTCCTCGGGTGCGGGCTCCGGCTCGGGCTCGGGTGCCGGAGTGAGGCGGGTGACCTCGCGCTGCAGGGCGGCGTGGTCGATGACGCCGTTGCCGCCCACCAGGTCGGAGTCTCCCAGGATGGACTCGAAGGTCTCCTGCACTCCGTCACCGCGCAGCTCAGCAAGCTGCTCCACCAGAGCGCGGGTGCCGGGCAGGTACTGGTCCAGGCTCGGTCCGGTCGGCTGCGAGGAGCTGCTGCCGGAGGAGCCAGAGGATCCGCTGCCCGATGATCCCGAGCTGGAGGACCCGGAGCTCGACGAGCTGCTGCTCTCCTCCTCCGGCTCAGGCTCGGGCTCGGGGGTGAGCTCGGCGACCCGGGCGCGGATGGCGCTGTGGTCCAGCAGGCCGGAGGAGTCGGTGAAGTCCGAGTCCTTGATCAGCTGGTCGAACATGTCGGAGGCGGATTCGCCCTCAAGCTCGGCGAGCTCCTCGACCAGCGCGCGGGTGCCCGGCAGGTACTGGTCCAGGCTCGGACCGGAAGGCTGCGGGGCGCTCTCCTCGGAGGAGCTGGAGGAGCTGCTCTCCTCCTCGGGTTCAGGCTCGGGCTCCGGTTCGGGCGTGAGCTCGGCGACGCGGGCGCGGATGGCGCTGTGGTCCAGCAGGCCGTCGGAGTCGGTGAAGTCCGAGTCGTCGATCAGCTTGTCGAACATCGATTCCACGGACTCGTCCTCGAGCTCGGCGAGCTCCTTGACGAGCCCCTGGGTGCCGGGCAGGTAGTCGTCCAGGCGGTGGGTCGGCTGAGCCGGCTCCTCCTCGGCAGCCTCGTCCTCGGACGCGTCGGCGTCGCTGGCCTCGTCCTCGCTGGCCTCATCCTCGTCAGGCTCCGGCTCGGGCTCCGGCTCGAGCTCGTAGACACGGGCCTGGATGGCTGCGTGGTCGAGCAGGCCGTCGGAGTCGGTGTAGTCGTCGTCGGCGATGAGCTCGGCGAACAGCGACTCGACGTCGGTGTCCTCCAGCTCGGCCAGGCGCTCCACCAGGCTCTGGGTGCCGGGCAGGTAGTCGTCCAGGCGGTGGGAGGAGGTCGCCGGGGCGTCCTCCTCCTCCTGGCTGGCGTCGTCGGCCTCGTCCTCAGGCTCCGGCTCGAGCTCGTAGACACGGGCCAGCACGGCCGAGTGGTCCAGCAGGCCGTCCTCGTCCAGGAAGTCCTCGTCCTCGATGAGCTCGGCGAACAGGGACTCGACGTCCGTGTCCTCCAGCTCGGCCAGGCGCTGCACGAGCTCCCGGGTCCCTTCGAGGTACTGGTCGAGGCTCTGAGCCGGGAGCGCAGCATCGGCAGGGTCGGGGGCCTCGGACTCGTCGGGCGATGAAGCTTCCCCTTCTTCATCGTCCGACGAGTCCTCGGCGGTCTCGTCCTCGGCGTCCTCCGCTGACTCCTCGTCCTCGGAGTCGGCCGACATCATCTCGCGCAGCTGCGCGATGCGGTAGGCGATCTGCTGCGGGTCGACGTCGCCGTTCTCGTCGTGGAAGTCCGAGTTCGCCTCGATCTGGGCGCGGAGGATCTCCACGGGCACGCCCTTGAGGTCGGCCAGCTCCTCGATGAGCTCGAGGGCGCGCTCACCGACCTGGGTGACGTGCTCGGCGCTCTCCTCGGACTGTCGTTCGGCGGCCTCGGCCGCCTCGGCGGCGGCGGTGGACTGCTGGGCGGCCTGTTCGGCCAGCGAGTCGGCCTCGGAGGATTCCTGCTCGGCCTGCGCGGCGTCGGACTCGGCCTGCTCCTCGAGCCGCTGCTCGGTGGCGGCGTCCGCCAGCGCGTTCTCATCCTCGGAGAGGAGGACGTCGCCCGCGCCGGTGTCTCCGGCGGCGTACTGCTCAGCCGCGCCGGAGTCGGCGGTCTCGGCGGCCTCTCGGGCGGCCTCGGCCGCAGCGGCGGCCTCAGCGGCCTCCTGCTCGGCCTCGAGGGCGTTCTGGTGCTCCATCTGCACCGCGGCCTCGAGCTCGAGAGCGCGCTGGTTGGCCTGCGAGAGTCGCTCGTTGATCTCGGAGATCATCTGGTCCGTCGCCTGGGAGGATTCCTTGGCGCTGGAGATCTCCTTGGCCGAGGGCACTTCCGGAAGCTCGGTCACCACGACGGAGGCTGCGGATCCCTCGGCGTTCTGGTTCTGCTGCTGGACGGTGCTGGCGGCGCGGTCAGCCAGCAGATCGGGAAGCGTAGTCCCGACCAGGGCAGTCGTCACGACGGCGGCAGTCACTGCTGCCACGCCGAGATTGCGGCGGTTCTTCACGGTAGTTCCTCACTTGTTTCCTCATGGGCGCAGCACCACGCGCTCGGGCCGGCCGCTGGATGCGGACGCCTCGGTCCTGTGGGGTGCTGGTTCGACCGTGGAGATCTGCGGACCGCGACGACGCGCAGAGCTCCCGCGATGGGATTGTCGGACCAGTGCCCCAGGACTCTCATCGGCGACACCGACGGTCTCCGGCCCTGCTGTCCCGCAGACCCTGTCAGGGGCCTCCGTTCCGCTCGGACGTGTTGACGCCGTCACGGGTGACAGTGGTGCCGACGACCGTCAGAGAAGGGAATCGCATGACGGCCATGTGGCGCTACACCGGTCACGATAGTTGCGGTTTCGTCACCTTGGCAACAGCTCGTGTCGTTCCTGTGATCTCCCTGTGAGGCTCGGATCCGCGCCATTCCGGGGATCGGAGGTCACGAAAAGATATCGCCCAACCTTCAAGTAGGTTGAAGGTTGGGCTTCCGTGATTTCGGCTTCACCGTGTGGTAATGCCTGCCTTCAGGGGTGACGGGAGGGTGTTGTGCGCCGGCGGTCAGGGGTGCTCATCCCCAGCCGAGTCGATGCAGCGTCGCGTCGTCGATGCCGAAGAAATGGGCGACTTCATGGACGACCGTGATGGTGACCTGCTCGATCACTTCATCCCGTGTGGCGCACATCTGCAGGATCGGCTCCTTATACAGGGTGATGCGGTCCGGCATCGCCCAGGGTTCGGCGCCGCGCTCGGTGAGCGGGATGCCCTCGTAGAGCCCCAACAGCACGGTGTCGGGATGCTCACCGGGCTGCGGCTCGTACTGGTCCTCCACGAAGACGGCGACATTGTCCAGTTTGTCGCGGAGGGCCTGCGGAATCATCTCCAGGGCCCGGGCGGCGGCCTCGTCGAAGTCGTCGTCGCTCATCTGAACCGGCATGGACTCCAGTCTAGGTGTTGTGGGGCATGAGGTTGTCGGAGCCGGCGGGGCGATGAGAAAACGAACGGGCTCCCGCCCGCAGGATGGTAATCGCCAAAGAACCGTCTGCTGCAGAAGGAGAGCCCGTTCATGTCCCACGCTACCGCGGTGCACCCGAACTCCACACTGACTCCGACCGGCCGACTGAAGATGGTCGAACGCCACCTGAACGACGGGTTGCCCATCGCCCATGTCGCCGCCGAGTTCCGCGTCAGCTGGGACACGGCGAGCAAATGGGTCACCCGCTACCGCGACCACGGTGAAGCCGGGCTCGTCGATCACCCCAGCACTCCGCGCCACTGGCCGACTGCGACCCGGGAATCGGTAGTCGAGCGCATCGAGGCGCTGCGCCGGCAGCTGAAGTGGTCGGCTCGTCGGATCCATCTGCACCTGATCACCGGCGGGATCGACCCGCTGCCCGAGCAGCATGGGCTGGCCACCGGCGAGATCCACCCGCCGGTGCGGATCAGCCTGCGCACCGTGGGCCGGTGGCTGGCGCGACGGGGGATCTCCCGGCTCCGGGATCTCACCCCGAACGGGGAGAACCTACGCACCACACCGTCGGTGATCGAGGCCGAGCGTCCCGGGGCCATGGTGCATCTGGATGTCAAGAAGGTCGGCACCATCCCCGACGGCGGCGGGCACAAGATCCACGGCCGGGGCAGCAGCAAAGCCAAGGCCTCCAAACGCGGCGCCGGGGCCAGAGTCGGCTATACGTATCTGCACTCGGCCGTCGACGGGTACACACGCCTGGCCTACACCGAGGCGCTGGCCGATGAGCAGCAGAGCACCACCGCGGGATTCTTCCACCGGGCCAGGGCCTTCTACGCCGCTCACGGCATCAGCATCGATCGGGTCATCACTGACAACGGCAACAACTACCGCTCCGATCTGTTCCATCAGACAGTGACCGGGCTGGGTCATCGACATCAGCGGATCAGGCCCTACACGCCGAAGCACAACGGCAAAGTGGAACGCTACAACCGGCTGATGGTCGACGAGATCCTCTACACCCGGGCCTACGACACCGAACAGGCTCGCCGGCAAGCGCTGCAGGTCTGGGTCAATCATTACAACTATCATCGGCCGCATACGTCCTGCGGCGATCAGCCCCCGGCCTCACTCGCCCCGGCGACTATCGATAACGTCATGCCCTCCTACATCTAGGGGTCTCGCCCCTGTCCGTTCCCTCCCGCCTCCCCGTGGTTGCGTCGGGTTCCGCATGCGCTGCCCCGGCGAGCTTTCCGATCGTGCGAGGCAGAGGATTTCCATGCATCGGGAAGCGCTGACCGGGCAAAACTGTGATCGATCACAAAAAGTCGCTCAGAACCCTTGCGTCCCCGTGTGACGTGGCTTACGTTTAGGTTCATCCGAAGGACAAAACAAGGTCGTCCCGCCGTTCCGCGGACGATCGCCGCACTCCGACCTGAGCGTCGGACGACGACCGGGAGGGGCCCGTGATGAGGACATCCGAGACGGAGGGTGACTGATGACGTCTGCGCAGTTCAGTCCGGGGACTCAGCCAGGTCGTGGTGCTGCTGCGGCTGTGGTGGTCGAGGATCAGGTTGC